>NZ_JALKFU020000467.1 GCF_023242965.2 Frankia sp. AgKG'84/4 | reverse complement strand
GAGCCGGCCCGCACCCCACCGGCGGTCCCGGCGGCACCGGCGGCACCGGCGTCGTCGGGACCGTCACCGGCCGCGATCGCCCCGGCCGGGCCTGCCACACCACCCCGGACAGCGGCCTCCAGGGCCTTGCCGGCCGTGACGCTGCCAGCCACGACACCGCCAGCCACGACACCGCCAGCCACGACACTGCCAGCCAGGCCGCTGCCAGCCAGGCCGTCGCCGCCCGCGATGGTGCTCTGCGGACCGGCGGCGTACGCACGGATCGTGTCGGGCGCCTCGGCCACGCCGGACATCGCGGCGGCGTCCTGCGTCGGCTGGCCGGACGCGGCGTCCCGTCGCTGGCGGGCCAGCCGGCGCCGGATGCGGACCCGGGCCCGCGAGGTCTTCACGAACTGTAGCCAGTCCTCGGACGGGCCGGCGCCCGGCAGGTTCGAGGTGAGGATCTCGACGACGTCACCGTTGCGCAACCGGGCGTGCAACGGGACGAGTCGGCCGTTGACCTGCGCACCGATGGCCCGGTGCCCGATGTCGGTGTGCACCGCGTAGGCAACGTCGACCGGGGAGGACCGTGCCGGCAGAGCGATCATCCGGCCCTTCGGGGTGAAGGCGAACACCTCGTCGGACTCCAGGTCCGACGACAGCGACTCCAGGAACTCGTCGGAGTCGACCGTGTCCTCCTGCCAGTCCAGCAGGCTGTGCAGCCAGGACAGGCCCTCCAGGCGGGCGCCGTCGGCGCCGGGGCCGACCGGCCGGGCGAGGATGCCGGTCTCGGCCAGCCGGTGCATCGACGGCGTGCGGATCTGGATGTCGATGCTGCGCCCGGCGTCGTCGACCACCGTGGTGTGCAGCGACTGGTACATGTTGAACTTCGGCGTGGCCACGAAGTCCCGCAGCCGGCCCGGGACCGGCCGCCACAGCGCGTGGATCACGCCGAGGGCCGCGTAGCAGTCCGTGACCTCGTCGACGAGCACGAGCACTCGGACGATGTCGGTGTAGTCCTGCGGCGGCCTGGCCCGCTCCTGCGCCCGCTTGTAGATCGAGAACAGGTGGCTGGCACGGATGGAGACCTGGCCGTCGATGCGCGCGGACGCTAGCCCGGAAGCCAGTCGGTCGACCATCGCGCCGACGGCGCTCGACGCCTGCTCCGCGGCGGTGAACTCGTCGACGATCGCGGCGATGCGCGCGTACTCGGCGGGATGCAGGACGGCGAACGCCCGGTCCTCCAGCTCACGTTTGATCACGCTGACGCCGAGCCGGTGGGCCAGCGGCGCAAGGATCTCCAGGGTGACCCGGGAGATCTTCACCTGCTTCGCCGACGACATGAAGTTCAGCGTGCGCATGTTGTGCAGCCGGTCGGCGATCTTGATGACGAGCACCCGGTAGTCCCGGGCGAGCGCGACGATCAGCTTGCGCAGCGTCTCGGCCTCGGCCGCCTCGCCGAAACGCATCTTGTCCAGCTTCGTGACCCCGTCGACGAGGTTCGCGACCTCGGCGCCGAACTCCTCGACGACGGAGTCCAGGGTGTAGCCGGTGTCCTCGACGGTGTCGTGCAGCAGTGCGGCGATCAGGGTGGTCGTGTCGACCCCGAGCTCCGCCAGCGCCTGGGTCACGGCCAGCGGATGGCTGATGTACGGGTCACCGCTGCGGCGCATCTGGCCGGCGTGCAGCCGCTCGGCGACGCCGTAGGCGTGCACGAGGGACGCGATGTCGGCCCGGGGATGATAGTCGCGGTGGGCCTCGACGACGTCGCGCAGCTCGGGGGGCACCTGCGACATCCGCGGCGAGGCCATCCGCCGGGCCAGATGTGCCAGGCGCACGCTGGCCTGGCGCGCCGCGGTCAGGGCCCGGGACGCGTCGTCGCCGGCATCGGCGCGGGACAGCGCCGGGGACAGTCCGCCACCCGCCGGCAGGCCGGCACCCACGGTCTCAGCGTCCACGGCGTCCCCCTTGTCTCTCTAGACCTGTACGCCCGAGGTGACGCGAAAACAGTCGTACACCCCGTCCAGGGAACGCACCGCGCTCAGGATGTGCCCGAGATGCTTCGCGTCGCCCATCTCGAAGGTGAAGCGACTGATCGCGACCGGTTCACGGGTCGAGGCGTCCCGGCTGGTGGCCACCGAGGCCGACAGGATGTTCACGTGCCGGTCGGAGAGCACCCGGGTGACGTCGGAGAGCAGCTTGGTCCGGTCCTGTGCCTCGACCTGGATCACGGCGAGGAACATCGAGCCCGATGACGGCGCCCACTCCACCGCGACGAGCCGGTCGTGCGGTCCGCCGCGCAGCCCGCCCAGGTTCGAGCAGTCGGTGCGGTGCACCGACACGCCCTTGCCCCGGGTGACGAACCCGGCGATCTCGTCGCCGGGCATCGGCGTGCAGCAGCGGGCCAGCTTGGTCCACACGTCCGGTGAGCCGGTGACCAGCACGCCGGGCTCCCCGGTGGAGCGGCGTAGGGTGCGGATCGGCAGCTCGGTCTCGCCGACGTCCTCCTCCGCACCCTCGGGCCCGCCGAGGGACACCAGCAGCCTCGAGACGACCGACTCGGCGCTGAGGTGGTTCTCCCCCACGGCCGCGTACAGCGCCGCCACGTCGGCGTGGCGCATGTCCTTGGCCAGGCCCAGCAGCGCGTCACCGCTCATCAGCCGGGACAGCGGCAGCCCGTGGCGGCGCATCGCCCGGCCGAGCGCGTCGCGTCCGGCGACGATCGCGTCCTCGCGGCGCTCGCGGGCGTGCCACTGACGGATCTTCGCCCGGGCCCGTGAGGACCGGACGAACATCAACCAGTCCTGGCTGGGGCCGGCCGAGTGCGCCCGGGAGGTGAAGACCTCCACGGTGTCGCCGTTGTCGAGGGTGGTGTCCAGGGTCGCGATCCGGCCGTTGATCCGGGTGCCGACGCAGTGGTGGCCGACGTCGGTGTGCACGGCGTAGGCGAAGTCCACCGACGTCGAGCCGACGGGCAGCGGGATGACGTCGCCCTTGGGGGTGAAGACGAACACCTCGTCGCTCTCGGCGGCGAAGCGCAGGCTGTCGAGGAACTCGCCGGGGTCGGCGCTCTCGCGCTGCCAGTCGAGCACCTGCCGCAGCCAGGTCGTCAGGTCCGGCTCGGGGTTCTTGCGACGGCCCGACCGGGAGCTCTCCGAGGAGCGGGCGGCGACGCCGTCCTCCTTGTACTTCCAGTGGGCGGCGATGCCGTACTCGGCGCGGTTGTGCATCGCGTGCGTCCGGATCTGCAGCTCCACCGGCTTGCCCTCGGGCCCGATCACGGTCGTGTGCAGGGACTGGTACATGTTGAACTTGGGCATCGCGATGTAGTCCTTGAACCGGCCCGGGATCGGCTTCCAGTTCGCATGGACATTACCCAGGGTCGCGTAACAGTCGCGCACCGAGTCGACCAGGATGCGAATGCCGACGAGGTCGTAGATGTCGTCGAACGACCGGCCCCGCACCACCATCTTCTGGTAGATCGAGTAGTAGTGCTTCGGGCGGCCGGAGACGACCGCGCGGATGCGGGTGTCCCGCAGGCCGGCCTGGACCTGCCCGATCACCTCGGCGAGGTAGACGTCCCGGCTCGGGGCGCGGTCGGCGACGAGGCGGACGATCTCGTCGTAGCGCTTCGGGTACAGCGCGGCGAAGGAGAGATCCTCCAGCTCCCACTTCAGCGAGTTCATCCCGAGTCGGTGGGCCAGCGGCGCGTAGACCTCCAGCGTCTCGCGCGCCTTGCGCTCCTGCTTGTGCTCGGGCAGGAAGCGCAGGGTGCGCATGTTGTGCAGCCGGTCGGAGAGCTTCACGACCAGCGCCCGGGGGTCGCGCGCCATCGCGACGACCATCCGCCGGATCGTCTCCGCCTGCGCGGCCTCGCCGACCTTGACCCGGTTCAGCTTGCTGACCGCGTCGACGATCAGCGCGATCTGGTCGCCGAAGGTCTCCCGGATCGCCTCGGGAGTCAGCGTGGTCTCCTCCAGCGTGTCGTGCAGGAGGGCCGCGGACAGGGTCGCCGTGTCCATGCCGAGGTCGGCGAGGATGCTCGCCACCGCGATCGGATGGGTGATGTAGGGATGGCCGGAGAAGCGGATCTGGCCGGCGTGCGCGGCGTCGGCCACCTCGAAGGCCCGCTGCACCTGGCTGATGTCGGCCCGCGGGTGGTTCGCGAGCAGCCCGCGCAGCACCGGGTCGAGGGCGGAGGACGGGGTCGCCCGGTGGGTGGACAGCCGCGAGAGCCGGCCGCGCACCCGGCGCGGCAGCGGCGGCGACTCATGCCCGAGCCTCGGGATGACCGGCGCGGCATCGCCC
>NZ_JALKFU020000466.1 GCF_023242965.2 Frankia sp. AgKG'84/4 | reverse complement strand
CGGCGTGCGCGGCACCGTCGAGGGCCGGGCCGTGGTCGTCGGCCGGGATCTGCTCTTCGGTGAGCTGCCGGGGCCACTGCCTGAGACGCTGGCGGCGCAGCGGCGCTTGGGCCGCACCGCGGTCGCCGTTGCCTGGGACGGCCAGGTCCGCGGGTTGATCAGCGTCGCCGACACCGTCCGGCCCACCGCGGCGACGGCCGTCGAGGCGCTGCGCGGCCTCGGCCTGCACCCGATGCTGCTCACCGGGGACTCCGCCGCCGTGGCGCACGGGGTCGCGGCCGAGATCGGCATCGCGGCGACCGATGTGATCGCCGAGGTGCTGCCCGAGGAGAAGGTCGCGGTCATCCGCAGGCTGCAGGAGCGGGGCCACGCCGTCGCGATGGTCGGCGACGGCGTGAACGACGCCGCCGCCCTCGCCCAGGCCGACCTGGGCCTGGCCATGGGCGGTGGGACGGACGCGGCGATCGAGGCGTCCGACCTGACCCTGGTCAACGCCGACCCGCGGCTGATCGCCGACGCGATCCGGCTGTCCCGCGCGACGCTGCGGACGATCCGCGGCAACCTGTTCTGGGCGTTCGCCTACAACGTCGCGGCGCTGCCGCTGGCGGCCGCCGGGCTGCTCAACCCGATGATCGCCGGAGCGGCGATGGCGTTCAGCTCCGTGTTCGTGGTGACGAACAGCCTGCGCCTGCGTCGGTTCGGCGCACCGCGGGCCGACACCGCGGCCGGCACCGCCACCATGGCCGAGCGGAATTTGCCCGCCCTCGCCCGGCGGCCGTAGCCGCCGGGCCGGGCGCCGCTCAGCTCGCGGGCGCCTCCAGCCGGGGGAAGACCGGCGCCGGCTCCGCGACGTGGTCACCGCCGTCGCCGCACTGGGCGGCGATGCGCGGTGCCGCGTCGGGCAGGAACGGCAGCAGGTGCGCCGCGAGTTCCCGGCAGGTCGCGACCAGCTCCGCGAGCACGGCGTCGAGGGCGTCCGGACCGGCGCCCTCCTTGCGCTCGGCCTTCGCCAGCTCCCAGGGCTTCGCCGCCTCGACGTAACGGTTGCCCTCGTTGCCGATCACTGTGATGACCTCGGCGGCCCGGCGGAAGTCGAAGGTGGTGACCATCGCGTCGATCGTCGCCGCGGCCTGTTCACGGACGGCCCGCAGCGCCGCGGCCGCCGGGTTGTCCGCGGCGAGCGCCGGGATCTCCCCGTCCCGGTAGCGCCGGACCATCGACACCGTCCGGTTGACGAGGTTGCCGATGTTGTTGGCGAGGTCCTCGTTGGCCCGGGTGATCAGCCGCTCGGTGGTGTAGTCGGTGTCGCCGCTGCGGGCGACGTCGCGCAGCATCCACCAGCGCAGCGCGTCGGTGTTGTAAGCGGCGACGATGTCGCCCGGATCCTCCGCGTTGCCGGCCGACTTGGAGATCTTCAGGCCATCGGCGGTGAGGTACTCGTGCACGAAGATGGTGTCGGGCAGGCGCACCCCGGCGGAGAGCAGCATCGCCGGCCAGTACACGGCGTGGAAGCGGATGATGCCCTTGCCGATGACGTGCACCCGGGCGTCACTGTCGTTCCACCAGTGCTGGAACGAGGCGTCGTCCGTGCCGTAGCCCGGCGCGGTGATGTAGTTGCCCAGGGCGTCGAACCAGACATAGATGACCTGGTCGGGGTCGCCCGGTACCGGAATGCCCCAGCCACGGGCCCGGGTCATGCTCCGCGAGGCGCTGAAGTCCTCGAGCCCGGCCTCGATGAACGACAGCACCTCGCGCTTGCGGGTCGCCGGCTCGATCCGCAGCCTGTCGGTGGAGATCAGTTCGTGCAGTTGGTCGGAGTACCGGCTGAGCCGGAAGAACCAGTTGCTCTCCTCGACCAGGTCCGGGACGGTGCCGTGTTCCGGGCAGCGACCGTCGACGAGCTCGTCGGGCTGGTAGAACAGTTCGCAGCCGACGCAGTACAGGCCGGCGTAGCTCTTGCGGTAGAAGTCGCCGCGCTCGGCGCAGGCCCCCCACAGCTTCTCCACCCCGGGCCGGTGCCGGGGGTCCGTGCTGGTCTTGATGAAGTCGTCGAAGGACAGTCCGAGCGGCTCCCGCAGGGACACGAAGCGGGCGGCGACCCGGTCGACGTACTCCACCGGGGTGATGCCCTCGGCCTCGGCGCTCTGGACGTTTTTCAGCGCGTTGTCGTCGGTACCGGTCTGGAACCGGACCTCGTCACCGCGCGCCCGCAGGTGCCGGGCGTACGCGTCCGTCTCGACCAGCTCCAGCGCGTGCCCCACGTGCGGCTTGCCGTTGACGTACGGAATGGCCGTCGTCACGAAGTAGCGACCCATCGGTTTCGGATCCTTCCGCCCCGGGCGCTGCCTCGTCGACGAGGCTCCGTCGGGGCCTCATCGGTGGTCTGTCAGGACGCGCGGAGAAGGCCGGATGGCATGTGCATCATCCGGCGGCTCGCCGCCTGGGCGGTGACCCGTGTCGTCAACACAGGGAAATCCTACCCGCGACCGCCGGTAGATCCGTGCGGCCGCATCGTCGAGGAACCCGACGAAACATGATCGCGATGAGAATCCTCACACCCGACCGGGTACATGTTCCGCGTCACCACGGCGAAAGACCCGCAACGCACGGCGAACCGCCAGGTAAGGGCGGTCTCTCAGGCCACTACCGCCCGCCGGTCGACCGATGGCCGCTCGGCACCGCGGGGGCGGGCCGGGCAGTATCGGGCCAACACATTCATTACCTTCCGCTGTACAGCCCGTCGTCGCGTTCGCCGCCTCGACCGCCACTACGGGCACCGCCTTCCGGCCAGGCCGGTCGCGCGGGTTGACCGGGTGGGACCCGGCGCACATGCCGCCGCCGGTGGGCGGCCGGGGCAAACCCCCGCCCACCGGCGGCTCCCACCCTCGCCGGGGGCCGCGCGCCCGGACGCGGACGTGCGCCTGACCACGCGGAGCGCGAGACGCGAGACGGACCTGCGAGGATCAGGGGCATGGTGGTTCCCTCCGCCGCGCCGGCCTCCGAGGAGCTGTTCCGGCGCGCCGAGCGTGTAGTTCCCGGCGGGGTCAACTCCCCGGTCCGTGCCTTCCGAGCGGTCGGCGGCAGCCCGCGGTTCATGGTGTCCGGCAACGGCCCGTACCTGACCGACGCGGACGGCCGAACCTACGTCGACCTGGTCTGCTCCTGGGGGCCGATGATCCTCGGCCACGCCCATCCCGCGGTCGTCGAGGCGGTGACCCGGGCGGTGGCTGCCGGTACCAGCTTCGGCACGCCGACGGGCGGTGAGGTCGAGCTCGCCGAACTGATCGTCGAGCGGGTCGGGCCGGTAGAGAAGGTGCGGCTGGTCAACTCCGGTACTGAGGCGACGATGAGCGCGGTGCGCCTCGCCCGCGGCTTCACCGGCCGGTCGACCATCATCAAGTTCGCCGGCTGCTACCACGGGCATGTCGACGCGCTGCTCGCCGCGGCCGGCTCCGGGGTGGCCACCCTGGGGCTGCCCGACACCCCCGGGGTGACCGGCGCCGCGACGGCCGACACGATCGTGCTGCCCTACAACGATCTCGCCCTCGTCGAGGCGGTGTTCGCCGAGCGCGGCGAGACGATCGCCGCGGTCATCACCGAGGCCGCCGCCGCCAACATGGGTGTCGTCCCGCCGTTGCCCGGTTTCAATGCCGGCCTGCGGCGGCTGTGCGACATCCACGGCGCGCTGCTCATCCTCGACGAGGTGATGACCGGGTTCCGGATCTCCCGGGCCGGCTGGTGGGGCATCGAGGGCGCCCTCGAGGACTGGTCGCCCGACCTGTTCACCTTCGGCAAGGTGATGGGCGGCGGCCTGCCGGCGGCGGCGTTCGGCGGACGGGCCGACGTGATGTCGAAGCTCGCGCCCGCCGGCCCCGTCTACCAGGCCGGAACCCTCTCCGGCAACCCGATCGCGGTCGCCGCCGGCCTGGCGACCCTGCGGGCCTGCACCGACGAGGTCTACGCCACCGTCGACGCCCGCGCCGGCGACGTCGCCGGCATCGTGTCCACCGCGCTCACCGAGCAGGGCGTGGCCCACGTGCCGAGCAGCGCCGGCTCGCTGTTCAGCTTCTTCTTCACCGACGCCGCCACTGTGATCGACTACGCCGCGGCGCAGGAGCAGAACACCGCGCGCTACGCCGCCTTCTTCCACAGCATGCTCGACGCAGGGATCTATCTGCCGCCCTCGGCGTTCGAGGCCTGGTTCGTCTCCGCCGCGCACGACGACGCGGTGATGGAACGCATCGCCGCCGCCGCGCCGGCGGCGGCCCGCGCCGCGGCGGCCCGCTCGATCG
>NZ_JALKFU020000465.1 GCF_023242965.2 Frankia sp. AgKG'84/4 | reverse complement strand
GGGCTGGTCTGGGCCCCGCCGCGGTCGCTGGAGCGCGGCGGGCCGGTCGCGCTCGTCGGCGGGGGCGGCCAGCGACTGCCGCCGGACGTGCCCGAGTACACCGGTCGGGACACCCTCCAGGAGCAGACGCACGCCCTGCTGACCGACTCCGAGGCGCTGTCCCGGGGCACCGTGACGGCGGCCTTCGCCGGCAAGGCGGGCGCGGGCAAGACGGCCCTGGCCGTGCACATCGCGCACCGGGTCCGCGCAGGCTTCACCGACGCGCTGTACGTCGACCTGCGCGGCACCAGCGAGCCGCTGGAGCCGGCGCGGGTGCTGGCCCGGTTCGTCCAGGCCCTCGGGGTGAGCCGGGCGGCGGTGCCGACCGACCCGGACGACCTCGGGGAGATGTACCGGGAGCTGGTGGCCACCCGTCGGGCCCTGATCATCCTGGACAACGCCGCGGGTGAGGCGCAGATCCGGCCGTTGATGCCGGCCAGCCCGGGCAGCGCCGTGATCATCACGAGCCGGTCCCGGCTGCACGGGCTGGCGGCGGCGCCCCGGATGGTCGACCTGCTCATCCCCAGCGACGCGGTGGAACTGCTGACCAAGGTGGTCGGCGAGCGCCGGGTTGCGGCGGAGCCGGCGGCCGCCCGCGACATCGTCGGCATGTGCGGCTACCTGCCGCTGGCGATCCAGATCGCCGGACGCAAGCTGGCCGCGCACCCGCACTGGCGGCTGGAGCGCGTCGCCAGCCGGCTCACCGACGAGCGGGACCGGCTGTCCTTCCTTGAGGTCGGTGACCTGGAGATCCGGGCGAGTTTCACGCTGAGCTACGACGGGCGGCCACCCGACGAGCAGCGCGCCTTCCGCCTGCTGTCGCTGCCCGCGGTCAACGACTTCGCGCCGTGGGCGGCGGCCGCGATCCTCGGCCTCGACCTCGACGAGGCCGAGGACGTCGTGGACCGCCTCGCCGAGGCCCAGCTGCTGGAACGGCGCGGCGTCGACCTGGCCGGAGCCGAGCGGTACCGGTTCCATGATCTGTTGCGGGTCTTCGCCCGCGAGCGGGAGACCGGGGTCGGCACCGGCATCGACGCGCCGCCGGGTCGGCACGGGCCCGAAGGTGGCACAGCCGGCGGCGTCGCGGATCGCCGGCACGCCCCGGACGTCGCCTCCCCGGCGCGACCCCCAACGTTGTCCGGCGAACACCGAGCGGCGCTGGGCCAGCTCCTGTACGCCTATCTGGTGATGCTGCGTGAGGCCGTCGACACCTTCAGCCCCGGGCGGGCGCGGGTGCTGCCCGTCGGGCCGGGCGAGGACGATTCGTTCGTGGCCGCGGCCGCCCGGTTCGCCGGCGGGGGCCCGGCCGGGGTCGTCCGCCAGCCGCTGGTCTGGTTCGCCGCGGAACGGTCGAACCTGCTCGCGCTCATCGAGCAGGCCCACGCGGCCGGCCTCGACCAGCCGACCTGGCTGCTCGCCGCGGAGGCCGCGGAGTTCTACGCGTTCGGGGCGCACTGGGCCGACTGGGCGCGCACCCACGAGCTGGGCCTGGCGGCTGCCCGCCGCGCCGGTCACCGGATCGCCGAGGCGGAGCTACTGGCCAATCTCGGGGAACGGGAGATCCTCCTGACCTTCGAGGAGGCGTTCTGGCGGCTGGACGCGCCCGGCACGGACCCCGACGGCGAACCGGCGGTGGCCGTCGACCGGGACGCGCCGCAGCGCCTGGCGCTGGCCACCGAGCGGTTCGAGCGGGCCCGGGCGCTGCTCGCCGGGTTCGGCGAGGACCTGGCCGAGTCCCGCGCGGTGCGCGGGCTCGCGGATGCCTGCCGGGGCCGGGGCGAGCGGGCCGAGGCGCTGACGTTCTTCGAGGCGAGTCTGGCGACGATGCGCCGGGCGGGCGCCCGGCGCGCCGAGGCCGAGACGCTGGTGGGTCTCGCGATGGCCTACGGCGATCGCGGGGAGCTCGCGGAGGGCATCGCCTGCCTGACGATGAGCCTGTCGATCGCCCGCGAGCTCGGCAACCGCCCCCTGGAGGCACTGGCCCAGCGTCGCCTTGGTGATCTCTATCGCCACCAGCAGCGGCCGGAACAGGCGCTGACCGCGTACAACGAGAGCCTGCCGCTGCTGGCCGAGCTGCCCGACCCGCTGTGGGAACCGCGGGTGCTGGTCCGCCGCGGCGACATCCTGGCCCAGCTGGACGACCATCCCGCGGCCCGGCGATCCTGGCAGCAGGGCGTCACGCTGCTGCGCCAGCGGCGCTCGCCGGAGCGCGACGCGGCCGAGCGGCGCCTGGCCGAGCCGGTCACCGCCGAGCCGACGCAGTTCACCGGCGGGCGGCTGCTCGGCGCGTTCGACCCGGCCTACTTCATCGGCCGGGTCGCCTCCGCCCGCCGCAGCGTGCGACTGCTGAACACCTGGACGGACCTGGCCTGCCCGCCGCACGACGACGCCTTCGCCGCCGCGGTTCGCACGGCGCTCGACGCCGGCGCGATCGTCCAGATCCTGCTCCTCGACCCCGACTCGCCGGCCGCGGCGGCCCGCTCGGCGGACCTGGCGCACCGGATCGACGTCGCGGCCGAGATCCGGGCGAACCTGCGCACGCTGGACGCGCTGCGTGGGGGGCTCGACCCCGTCCTGCGGCCGCGGCTGGCCGTGCGGCTCTACGCGGAGCAGCCGCTGACGACCTACCACCGCTGGGACACCGGCGCGCTGGTGTCGAGCTTCCCGGTCGGGGTGTCCTCCGCGGCCGTCACCCAGCACGAGGCGACGATCTCCTCGACGCTCGTCCAGTTCGTCGAGCGGCATTTCGACCGGCTGTGGGGCCCGGGGGGCAGTATCTCCCTGGACGACTACCTGCGGGTGCCGCTGCGTGTCCTGCCGGCGGGTGCCGGCGAGCGGGACGTCCGCTGCGAGTACGCGCTGCTCGACGGGGTGGTGTACCTCGTCTGCCCGGAACTCACCGACCTGCTGCGCCACGGCGGTCCGGACGCCCTGGTCACCTCGGTGGCCGACGGGCAGCATCCGCTGGCCGGCGTCGGGCGGTGCCGGGTGGTGCCGCTACGCGGTGACGACGGTGGCGGCGCTGCGGCGGTCTTCGCCCGAAAGTACGGCGGTGCCCGGGACGATCTGCTACGACTGGCATCGGCCGGGAGGTGAGCGACATGCGGACGGTGGGCGCGGCGAGTTCCCTGGTCCCGCTGGTGACCGTCGACTTCTGGCGGGTCCCTCGCCGCCGGGTCGGTCACGCCCTGGCCAGGATGGCGACCGACCGGGCGGCGCTACGCGGGGTGTCCGGGCTGAGCTTCGCCCGGATGCTGGGCACCGGGTCGGCGAGCAGCCTCGGCCTGCGCGGCGCCGACCCGTGCCAGTGGGCGATGCTCGGCGTCTGGCAGACCCCGTCGGCGGCCCGGTCGTTCGAGCGCTCCGCGCAGGTGCGGGCCTGGTCTGCGCTGGCGGAGGAACGCTGGCGCATCGATCTGCACCCGTTGTCCTCGCGGGGGCGGTGGTCGGAGCTGGAACCGTTCGGTGATCCGGCGGCGGCGAACCAGCCGGGTCCACCGGGAGCGAAGGTAGCGGTGATCACCCGGGCGCGGATCGCCCCCCGGCACTCGCTGACCTTCCGGCGGGCGGTACCGCCGGTGGTCGCGGACCTCGCCCAGTCCGACGGCCTGCTGTTCGCCGCCGGGATCGGCGAGGCCCCGTTCGGCCTGAAGGGAACCTTCAGCCTGTGGCGGGACACCGCCTCGCTGCGTCGGTTCGCCTACGGCCGGCCGGCACATGGCGAGGTCGTCCGGCGCACCCCCGAGGTGGGGTGGTACAGCGAGGAGCTGTTCGCCCGGTTCGCGGTGCTCGCCTCCCGGGGCACGCTCGGTGGTCGCGACCCGCTGCTGCACCTGGCGCCCGACCCCACGTTGACGCCACGTTGACGATCGGCGCCCGGTCCGCCCGCGGACCGGGCGGCGCCGCCCGGTTGCTCGGGGCTTCTTGACGTCTCGTTGACGGCCGTCAGGCACGGTGGTCGCGTCCGGCCGCACCGCCGATCGCCCAGGTCGGCGCCGGGATGCACCGCCGGGCCACCGGGCCCGCCGCACCGCCCGCCGCACCGCGAATCCCGATGTGCGCCACCGTGGCAGACCCCCGGCGTGCGCACTCGTACCGGCGCGCCCCCGACGAACGGGATGAAGCCAACCGCATGCCGACATCGCATGATCAGATCGTCCGCGCCGCTGCCCGGTCCGACGGGCCACCACGCCCGGACCGGGCCGGCGCCGACCCGTCCGCCCGGCGCCGGGTGCTGATCGCCACCCCGGTCAGCGC
>NZ_JALKFU020000464.1 GCF_023242965.2 Frankia sp. AgKG'84/4 | reverse complement strand
GCGAGGCCCGGCTCCGGGTGCCCGAGGACCGCGACGAGCATCGCGCCCCGCTCGCCCGCGGGCTGGCGCAGCGCGGTCAGGGCCGGCCCGAGCGATTCCGTCGGCGTGGGGGTGAGCGTCGAGAGTTCGTCGAGCAGCCCGGCGACGGCGGTGCCGCTGATGACGGTGGCCACGGCGCGGTCGGTCAGCAGCCGGACCCGGTAGCCCTCGCGCACCAGCTGCAGACCGACAGCGCCGACGGCGCTGACGGCCCACTCGAACGCCTCGGCTCCGGGCTCGCCCAGCCATGCCCTGGCCCGGGTGTCGAACAGGACCGCCGCGGCGCTGGTCTGCGGATGCTCCTCGCGGCGGACCATCAGCTCGCCCGCGCGAGCCGTCGTCTTCCAGTGGACCCTGCGCAGGTCGTCGCCGGACCGGTAGGGCCTCGTCGTGGTCTCGTCGACGCCGATGAGACCACTGCGGCGGCGCTGGTCGGTGTTCGGGCTCGACGAACCCCTGGACAGGCCCGCGGGCAGTCGCTCGATCGCCGGAGCGACGATCAGCTCGTCGAGGCTGCGGAAGCTGCGCGAGAGCTCGCACAGCCCGAAAGGATCACCGAGGCGGATCGCCATCGGCCCGATCTGGTACCGGCCGCGCGCCGTGGCGTGCAGAGAATAGGAGACGTCGCGCCGGCCGCCGGGCTCTATCCGGCCGAGGACGAAGCGCGCGCCGCCGCCCAGGCCGGCAGCGGCGCTGTCCTCGACGAGCAGGACCGACGACGGCGAGCGGCTGACGTTCGCCAACTGGATGCGCACGCCGACCTGCTCACCGGCGGTGACCCGCCGGGGTTCGAGTCGACGGGTGCAGGACAGCCGGTAGCGGGTGCGGCAGACGATCGCGGCGGCGAGGACCGGCAGGCTGGCGAGCAGCAGGCCGACGCGCAGCAGGTCCTGCTCGCCGAGCACGACCGCGGACACCCCGCAGGCCGCTCCCGCGGCGAGGAAGCTGCGGCCTCGCAGGGTGAGGCCGCGCAACGCCGCGACAAAGTCCCGCACACGTAGCTCTAACGACCGTGCCGCAGCGGGCGTGCCCCGCCTGGGCGCGGTATCGGGATCCGGTCCAGGACGTCGGCCAGGGTGCGGGCCGCGATGCTGGTGGCCGGCTCGCCGGACAGCATGATCTCCGGCTGCGGCAGCAGGCGGTGGGCCAGCACCGGGATGGTCATCTCCTGGACGTCGTCGGGTAGCACGAACGCCCGCTGGTCCAGCGCCGCTCGGGCGCGGGCCACCCGGATGAGGTGCAGCGCGGCGCGCGGGGAGGCGCCCAGGGCGACGTCGGGATGCGCCCGGGTGCCGCCGACGACGTCGACGATGTACTGGCGCACCTCGGGAGAGACGTGCACGGTGCGCACCAGGGAGATCAGCCGGGCGATCTCGGCGGCGTCGGTGACCGGGGTGACGGCCGTCAGCGGGCTCGCGCCGCCGTGGCTCTCGAGCATCGCCATCTCGGCGGCGGGGGAGGGGTATCCCATCGAGATCCGCGCGGTGAACCTGTCCCGCTGGGCCTCGGGCAGCGCCCGGGTGCCCTCCATCTCCACCGGGTTCTGGGTGGCGATCACCATGAACGGCGACTCCAGCCGGTAGGTGACGCCGTCGACCGTGACCTGGTGCTCCTCCATGCATTCCAGCAGGGCTGCCTGTGCCTTCGGCTCCGCGCGGTTGATCTCGTCGCCGACCACGATGTTGGCGAAGACCGGGCCGGGGCGGAACTCGAAGTCGCGGGTGCCCTGGTTGTAGACGCTGACGCCGGTGACGTCGCTGGGCAGCAGGTCCGGGGTGAACTGGATGCGGCGCACCCGGGCGTCGATCGAGCGGGCGAGCGCCTTGGCCAGCATGGTCTTGCCGACGCCCGGCACGTCCTCGATGAGCAGGTGGCCCTCGGACAGCAGGACGACGAGCGCGGTCGTGATCGCGTCGGCCTTGCCGTCGATGACTGTCTCTATGGACGCCCGGACCCGGTCGGCGACGTCGGCGAGGTGACCGATATCCGTCACCGGGTCACGCCAGTGGAGCAGACCTGGATCGGTCACCACCTGTTGGCCCCCCTGTGAGTGTCGAGCGTCGGAATACTCCGGACCCGGCCCCGGCGGGACCCGTCCCTCCCGAGTGTGACATCCACGGCGGGCGCACAGGGGGCGGTGGCCAGGGAAACCTGTCCGAATCGCGCCAGCGGCGGGTTACCCCGCGCGGGTGGCCCCCCGGTCGCGGATAGCCCGACAGAGCGGGGTGGGTCCCGGCGTGACGTCACGATAGGAGATGTATTTACCAATTTACCGCGGTTTATACCAGCCCGGAATCGGGCATCGCGCGCGGCAGGTTGCGGAGGGGTTTCGGTGGGGTGCCGCGGGGTGTTGAGGGGGTGTCGGGTGGGGGGCAGTGGAGTAGAGTGGCGCGCAGTGGGGGGCAGGAGCTTCCGGTTGGCCGTAGCGGGGTGACCAGGCGCTGTCTCCGCAGGCAGTGGCAGGGAGGTCGCCGTGTTCCTCGGCAGCCACACGCCACGGCTTGACGACAAGGGGCGGCTGATCCTGCCCGCGAAGTTTCGCGACGAGTTGGAGGGGGGGCTTGTGATCACCAAAGGGCAGGAACGATGCCTGTACGTGTTTCCGATGGCGGAGTTCACCCGGATCAGCGAGTCCCTGCGCACCGCACCGGTGACGGCCAAGGCGTTGCGTGACTACAGCCGCGTTTTCTTCTCGTCCGCGGCCGACGATGCGCCGGACCGTCAGGGGCGCATCACCATTCCGGCGGCGCTGCGCACCTACGCGGGCCTGACCCGCGAGTGCGTGGTCAACGGGGCGAACACCCGGGTCGAGATCTGGGACGCCCAGCGTTGGCAGGCCTACCTGGAAGGCCAAGAGGAGAGCTTCGCTGAGCTGTCCGAGGAGGTTCTGCCGGGAGTGATCTGAGCCGCCCTGGATCGTGTCCGCACGTCGCAGCCGCATCGGCCCGCGCGTCACCAGCACGGCTCCGGCCGCCCCTTCCCCGGTGGCCGGCGCCCAGTGCGAGTGACCCGTCCGCTCCGGTGCGGTCCGCGCGGACGCGCTCCACCGCATCGGTGCTGCCCGCGCGCAGCGCCCGGGTCGTCGCCGCCCCGGGACGTGCCACGTCAGTACATCTGAAGACGAGGTCCACGAGCGGTCGAGGGAGGCTCGGCACTGAACGCCATGCACACGCCGGTGCTGACGGGCCGCGTCCTGGAGCTGCTCGCGCCGGCCCTGACCGTGCCCGGAGCCGTCGTGGTGGACGCCACCCTTGGCCTCGGAGGGCACACCGCCGCGCTGCTCGCGGAGTTCCCCGGCGTCCGGGTGATCGGTCTCGACCGTGACCTCGACGCGCTGGCCCACAGCGAGCGGCGGCTGAAGCTTCTCGCCCCCGAGCGGGTGCGGCTCGTCCACGCGGTCTACGACCAGATCGGCACTGTCCTGGCCGATCTCGGCCGGCCGGCCGTCCAGGGCGTGCTGTTCGACCTCGGCGTCTCGTCCCTGCAGCTCGACACCGACGCCCGAGGCTTCGCCTACTCCCGGGACGCACCGCTGGACATGCGGATGGACGCGAGCACCGGCCAGACGGCCGCGGACGTCCTCAACAGCTACGACGCTCCCCGGCTCGCCCGTGTCCTGCGCGACTACGGGGAGGAACGCTTCGCCCGGCGCATCGCGGAGTCGGTCGTGCGGGCGCGGGCGAACGAGCCGTTCACGACGTCGGCGCGCCTCGTCGACCTTATCCGGGACGCCATCCCGGCGCCGGCGCGGCGCACCGGGGGCAACCCGGCGAAGCGCACCTTCCAGGCGCTGCGCATCGAGGTCAACGCGGAGCTGGACGTGCTGGCCCGGGCGGTGCCGGCGGCCTTCGACGCGCTCGCCGTCGGCGGGCGCCTGGTGGTGCTGTCCTACCACTCCCTGGAGGACCGCCTGGTCAAGCGTGGACTGGCCGAGTACGCCCAGACGACGGTCCCGCCGGACATGCCGCTGGTCCCGCCGGAGGCGATGCCCCGGATGCGGTGGCTGACCCGTGGCGCCGAACCGGCGAGCGAGGCCGAGATGGCACAGAACCCGCGGGCGGCCTCCGTCCGGCTGCGGGCCGCAGAACGCATCGCCCCGAAGCCAGGCCGATCCCAGCTCACCACCGGAGGTGCACCGTGACCGCTCCCGCGCAGCCGCTTTCCCGGTCCGGGCGCCCTGGTGGCGGGCGGGCGGGCGGCCCGCGTGCCGGTGCGCGCGCGGGTGAGGTGTCCGGCGGCGGCGCGGGTCGGGCGACGGCGTCCTAC
>NZ_JALKFU020000463.1 GCF_023242965.2 Frankia sp. AgKG'84/4 | reverse complement strand
GCCGAGCGCGGCGCGGCCGCCGAACCGCCGGCCGCCGCGGGGATGCCCATTGACACGGGCCCGGTCGGCGGCGCCGCGCCGTCCCCGCCGACCGCCGGTCAGGTCTGCTTCTCCGTGCGTTCGCAGGTCGCAGCGGCGCTCCGTCATCTCGGTGTGACCGCTCAGCCATGCAGCGGACACACTCTTTGTGCATGCTCAGCTACATGTCGCACCTGATGCGGGTGGTGTTACCGGACCGCCCGGGGACCCTCGGCGCGGTCGCCACCGCCCTGGGCGCCGCCGCCATCGACATCCTCAGCGTCACCGTCGTGGAGCGCGGACCCGTCGGTGCGGTGGACGACCTGCTCGTCGTGCTGCCGCCGGGCGGGCTGGCCGACCGGGCGCTGAGCGCCGCGCAGTCGGTGCCCGGGGTCGTCGTCGAGTCGCTGCGGCCCTTCCTCGCCGACGGCGGCGGGGTGGCGGACGACCTCGACCTCGTCGACGCGTTGACCGACCAGCCGCGCGACGCCGTCGCGACACTGACCGAACTCGCGCCCTGCGTGTTCAACGCCGACTGGGCCGTGCTGCTGGAACACGTCGACGAAGGCGACGTGCGGATCCGGGAGACCTCCGTCGGCGCGCCTGCGCTCGGCGGCGACGATCTCGGCGTGCCCGAGCGACTCCGGCTGACCCCGCCCTGGCTGCCGCTGGACCGGGCGCGGTCCGTCGACGCCGGCGAGGGCGGCCTGCCGCCGCGCTGGCAGGCGATGAGCATGCCCCTGGCCGCCGCGCCGGTCGGGCGTGACCGGCTGGTGATCCTGCTCGGCCGGCCCGGCGGGCCCGTCTTCCGCGGCACCGAGATCAGCCGCCTGGCCCACCTCGCCGGCATCGCCGCGAGCCTGACCGGACCGTCCCAGTAGCGGGGAGCGGCCTGGGACCCGGTCAGGGACCGGCGGTGGAACCGTCTCCCGCCTGTTGGGCCCGCGACGCGCCCTTCGCCGACGCGTCGGGGGCCGACGCGTCGGGCGCCGACTGGTCAGCCACGGTGGTCGCGACCTCGCGGGCGGCGTCCGCGCCGCGCTCCAGCAGCACCACGAAGCCGGCCTCGTCCAGCACCGGTACGCCCAGGCTGCGCGCCTTGTCGTACTTGGCCGCGCCGGGATCGGCGCCGATGACGACGAACGCCGTCTTCCTGCTCACCGAACCGGTGACCTTCCCGCCGCGGGCCTGGACCGCCTCGGTCGCGCGGTCGCGGCTCCACTCGGCCAGCGTGCCGGTGACGACCACGGACAGACCGTCCAGCGGGCGGGGACCCTCGTCGGCCCCCGCGTCGGCGAGACAGGCGCCGCCGGCGGCGATGCGGGCCACGATGTCACGGTTCCGCTCGTCGGCAAACCAGTCGACGACGGCGCGCGCGATCGTCGGACCGACGCCCTCGACAGCGGCGAGTGTCTCGGCGGGGGCGGCGGCGATCGCGTCCAGCGAACGCAGCTCCCGGGCCAGCCCCTGGGCCGCGGCGGGCCCGACATGGCGGATGGACAGGCCGACCAGCAGCCGCCACAGCGGGCGCTGCCGGGCCACCTCCACCCCGCCGAGGATCTTCTCGATCTTCTTCTGGCCGAAGCCGCGCAGCCCCTCGAACGACTCCGCACTCAGGTGGAACACGTCGCCGATGTCGTGCACCCGGCCGGCTTCGAGCAGGGCGATCGCCGTCTCGTACCCGAGCCCGTCGATGTCGAGGGCGCCCCGGGAGGCCAGGTGGAAGATCGATTCGCGCAGCTGCGCCGGGCAGCCGTAGGTGTTCGGGCAGCGGATGTCGACCTCGCCCTCGGGGCGCACGAGCTCGGTGCGGCACTCCGGGCAGTGGGTGGGCATGACGAATGCCCGCTCGCTGCCGTCACGCAGGTCGACGACGGGGCCGACGATCTCCGGGATGACGTCGCCGGCCTTGCGCAGCACGACCATGTCCCCGATGAGGACGCCCTTGCGCCCCACCTCGTCGATGTTGTGCAGGGTGGCGAGCCCGACCGTGGAGCCGGCGACCAGCACCGGTTCCAGCTCGCCGAACGGGGTGACCCGGCCGGTGCGCCCGACGTTGACCCGGATGGCGCGCAGCCGGGTGGTCACCTCCTCCGGCGGGTACTTGAACGCCACCGCCCAGCGCGGCGCCTTCGATGTCGAGCCCGCCCGGCGCTGCAACGCGAACGCGTCGACCTTGACGACCACGCCGTCGATCTCGTGCTCGACGTCATGGCGGGACTGGCCCCAGCGGTGGATGTAGCCCAGCACGTCGGGCACGGACGCGAGCACCTCGAAGTGCGTGGACACCGGCAGGCCGTACTCGGCGAACCGGGCGTAGGCGGCCGACTGGGCGGTCGCGTCGAACCCGCGATGCGCGCCGAGCCCGTGAACGATCATGTCGAGCGGCCGGCCGGCGGTGACCCGCGGGTCCTTCTGACGCAGCGAGCCCGCCGCGGCGTTGCGGGGGTTCGCGAACGGCTTGCTGCCGGCCTCGACGAGCGAGGCGTTGAGCTCGGTGAACCGCGCGGTGGGGAAGAAGACCTCGCCGCGCACCTCGAGCAGTTCGGGCACGCCTGCGCCGCGCAGCCGGGTCGGCACGCTCGCCAGCGTGCGGACGTTCGGGGTGATGTCCTCCCCGGTCCGTCCGTCACCGCGGGTGGCCGCGCGCACCAACCGGCCGGACTCGTAGACGAGGTCCACCGCGAGCCCGTCGATCTTGAGCTCGCACAGCCACGCGTCGATCCCGCTCTCCCGGGCCGCCCGCGCCGCCCACTGGTGGAACTCGTCGTCGTCGAAGACGTTGTCGAGCGACAGCAACCGCTCCAGATGCTCCACCGGGGTGAACAGGGTGGAGTAGGAGCCGGCGACCTTCTGCGTCGGCGAGTCCGGCGTGCGCAGGTCGGGGTGGCGCTCCTCCAGCGCGGAGAGCTCCCGCATCAGCCGGTCGTACTCGGCATCGGCGACCGTCGGCGAGTCCAGCACGTAATAGCGGTACGCGTGCTCGTCGAGCTCTCGGGCGAGCTCGGCGGCCCGCGCGCGATCCCCCGCGGACGCCTCCGCGATGCCCTCGGGCGGCGCCTGAGCGCTGGCGCCCGCCGGCAGGTCGTCGCCGTCGGCCGCGCCTGTCCCGGCGGGGTCCGGCGCAGGCTCGTCGCGCGGGGCGTCCACGGAGGTGCTCATCGCGGCGAGTCCACCAGCACCTGGGCCGCGCGGCGGCAGTGTCGCAGGATCGCCACGGCGTCCTGCGCGCCGAATCCGGCCAGGCCACACGCGGGTGACACGGCGACCACCTCCCCAAGCTGCTCGGGCGGGAACCCGAGCCGGTTCCACAGTGTTCTGACCGGCTCGACGGTACGACGGACGTCCGACAGATCCGGGGTGCCGCCGGCGGTGGGGACGAGCCCGGCGATCAGCCGGCCGCCGGTGTCCACGAACTCGCCGATGGCGTCGTCGGCGTCGCGCAGCAACTCGGCGTCCACCCCGGCGAAGTCCATCCCGGCCGCGCGCAGCGCCGCCAGCGGCACGTCGGGGGCGCAGCAGTGCACCCCGACCGCCGTGACCGAGGGCACCGCCCGCGCCGCCGCGGCGATCTCCCGCAGCCGAGCCACGACCACGCCCTCCTCGACGGCGCGCACCACCGAGAAACCGCTGGGGGTGCGCACGTGGCCGGCGAGGACCGCTGGCAGCGATGGCTCGTCGAGCTGGACTACCAGGCGCGCCCCCGGTACCCGGCGGGCCAGGTCGGCGAGGTGCTGGGCCAGGCCCGCGGCCAGCGCCTCGCCGATGTCGCGGGTCGCCCCGGGGTCGGACAGCGCCTTGTGCCCGCGCGGCAGCTCCACCTGCGCGGCGAGCGTCCACGCGCCGGCGACCGCGACCTTCAGCGGACCCTCGTAGCCCGCGCCGATCTCCACCAGCGTGTCCAGGTCGTGCACGAGGAAGTCACGGGCGCGGCGCAGGTCCAGGCCGGGCCGGGGCACCAGCCGCCAGCCCGAGGGCTGCAGGTCGACCGGCAGGTCCAGCAGGATCGCGGCGCCCCGGCCGATCATGGCCGCGCCCGGGCCGCGGGCCGGCAGCTCCGGCAGGAACGGAAAGTCCGCCAGCTCGCCGAACACCAGCTTCTGGGCTTCGACGGGGTCGGTTCCAGGCAGCGAGCCGACGCCGGTGGCGGCCCCCGCCGACCAGGGCGCCACCGCCGCGGCGGAGCCGCTCACCCACACCCCGCACGCACATAGAGCTTCATGGCGCCATTCTGGCCGACATCGGCCCCGCCCGGCCGGCGGCACCGGCGCCGTCCGCGCGCCGAACC
>NZ_JALKFU020000462.1 GCF_023242965.2 Frankia sp. AgKG'84/4 | reverse complement strand
GCCCGCTCGGCGGTGACGGCGTCGCCGACCAGCCCGGTCTCGAGCAGGCGGCCGTCCACGATCGGGAGCTGCCCGGCCGACCAGACCAGCTCGCCGTCGCGCACGGCGGGCAGGTAGGCGCCGGCGGGGCTCGCCACCGGCGGCAGCGTCAGTCCCAGCTCGGTCAGCCGCTGACCCGGGCCGGCCATCTCAGGACCTGGGACGCTTGAAATAGGCCACGAGACCCTCGGGGTTGGCGGGCGCGGGGATCACCTGGACCAGCTCCCAGCCATCCTCGCCGAACGTGTCGAGGATCTGCTTGGTGTTGTGGATCAGCAACGGAGCCGTGAAGTACTCCCACTTCGTCTGCATGACACCGGACCTTAGACCACCACCCGTGAGGCCCCGACATCTCGCCCACGCTCGCGCCCCGGGGCGCCGCGAACGGGGCCCCATGGCCGTGGGCACCCTTGCGGTCCAGCGTGGCGCGGACGGGCCGCGCGGGTACGGTCGAGCATGTGAGCGGCAGACGCACCGTGACCGACGACAGTGCTCCTGGCGGAGCCGAGGCCGACGGCCCGTGGGACCGACGGCTGCACATCGTCACCGGCAAGGGCGGTACGGGTAAGACGACGATGGCCGGCGCGCTCGCGGTGGCACTCGCCACCGGCGGCCGTCGTGTCCTGCTCACGGAGGTCGAGGGCCGCCAGCAGATCGCCCAGCTGTTCGACACGCCGCCGCTGCCCTACCAGGAGCGCAAGGTCGCCAGCGCGCCGGGCGGCGGCGAGGTGTTCGGCCTCGCCATCGACGCGGACGAAGCCCTGCTGGAATATCTGGAGATGTTCTACAACCTGCGCCGGGCCGGGCGGGCGCTCGGGCGCATCGGCGCCGTCGACTTCGCGACGACAGTCGCTCCCGGCGTGCGCGACGTGCTGCTGACCGGCAAGGTCAAGGAAGCCGTCAACCGGCCCGACGGCACCCGTCCCGGCGGCCTCGCCTACGACGCGGTCGTGCTGGACGCTCCGCCGACCGGCCGGATCTCACGGTTCCTCAACGTGACCTCCGAGGTGGCGGGGCTCGCGAAGATGGGGCCGATCCGGGCACAGGCCGACAGCGTGATGGCGGTGCTGCGGCCCGAGCGGGCGGCGGTGCACCTCGTCACGCTGCTGGAGGAGATGCCCGTCCAGGAGACGGTGGACGCCGTGGCCGAGCTCGGCCGCGCCGGGCTGCCCCTGGGCGGTGTGATCGTCAACATGGCCCGCCCGCCGCTGCTGAAGGCCAGGGAACTGCGGCTGGCGCGGCGCGGCGAGCTGGACCCGGAGGAGATCGCCGCCGGAATCAAGGAGGCGGGCCTGGAGCCGACGCCGACGCTGGTCGAGGCGCTGGCGTGGGAGGCGGCGCAGCACGCCGACCGGGTGGCGCTGGAGCGGACCGAACGCGCGGAGATCGCCGCGCTCGGTCGACCCGTCTACGAGATGCCGCTGGTGGCGGACGGTGTGGATCTCGGCACCATCTACCGGTTCGCCGAGCTGCTGCGCGCCCAGCAGATGGTTGGCTGACGCGTTGACCCCCACCTCCGACGACGAGCGGCCGCCCGCGCCGCCCATCCCGGCCGATGAGCCCGGGCCGAAGACACCGGTGCCCAGGACGACGACGTCGAAATCGGGCGGGCGCCGCGCGGCGACCGGCGCGAAGCCGAAGTCCGGCACGGGTGCCGGTAGCCGCCGGTCCGAGTCCGACTCGTCGTCGTCGGCTGGCGACGCCGCCGTTCCCAGCAGGGGCGCGAGCCACCCGATCCGCCCGCATCCGCCCGGTGTGCCGCTGCTCGACGTGGACCAGATGCTCGACACCGAGCGGATCGTGGTGTGCTGCGGCTCCGGCGGGGTGGGTAAGACGACGACGGCCGCGGCGCTCGCGTTGCGGGCGGCCGAACGCGGCCGTTCCGTGGTCGTTCTGACCATCGATCCGGCGCGCCGCCTGGCCCAGTCGATGGGCCTGACCGTGCTCGACAACACCCCGCGGGAAGTCGCCGGGGTCGACGGCGCGGCCGGCGGGCGTCTCGACGCGATGATGCTGGACATGAAGCGGACGTTCGACGAGATCGTCCTGACCCACAGCACCCCCGAGCGGGCGCAGGCGCTGCTCGAGAACCCCTTCTACCAGTCGCTGTCCTCCTCCTTCTCCGGCACCCAGGAGTACATGGCGATGGAGAAGCTCGGTCAGCTCGACGCGACCGGCGAGTGGGACCTCATCGTCGTGGACACCCCGCCGACCCGCTCGGCGCTGGACTTCCTCGACGCCCCGACCCGGCTCGGCACCTTTCTCGACGGCCGGCTGCTGCGGGTGCTGCTCGCGCCGGCCAAGGCTGGCGGCCGGGCGTACGCAAAGGTGCTGGGCGCCGGGCTCGGGATGTTCACCCGGGTGATCACCAAGGTGCTCGGCGCGCAGCTGCTCGTGGACCTCAGCCAGTTCGTCGGCGCGCTGGAGACGATGTTCGGTGGCTTCCGGGCCCGGGCGGAGGAGACCTACCGGCTGCTCGGGGCCCCGGGCACCTCGTTCGTCGTGGTCGCCGCGCCGGAGGCGGCAGCGCTGCGGGAAGCGTCGTACTTCGTCGATCGGCTGGACGCCGAGGGGATGCCGCTGGCGGGCCTGGTGGTCAACCGGATGCACCACAGTGACGCCGCGGCGCTCACGGTGGAACGCAGTCTGACCGCGGCGGAGAACCTCGACGAGCATCGGGAGCATCCGCTCGCAGCGGCCGTTCTGCGTCTCCACGCCGAACGGGTGCGGCTGGCCAGCCGGGAGGCCCGGCTTCGCGAGCGGTTCACCAGCGCCCATCCGGACACCCCGCTGGTGGAGGTGGAGGCGCTGTCCGGCGACGTGCACGACCTCGACGGTCTGCGCGAGATCGGGACCGCGATGGCCCGGGTCGAGCGGCTGGAACAGGCTGGCTGAACCTGGCCGGCCGTGGGGATCGACGTGCCAGCGGTCGGACGGCCCTGGGTGATCGTTAGCGGAAGATCGGGGGATCCGGGCCGGGACGGCGCTGTCCTCGGTCGGAGCCGGACGCGGGCGGCGGAGATCCCTACCGTGCCGGTCACGCTCGGATCATGTGGGTGTATCCCAGTTCGGCGTCGGAGCGGTCAGGTGAACGCGCCGGCCGGATGGCTGGGACGGGCCCGGCGGGGCTATCCGGCGGAGGCCGATCGGTGATCGGCCTGGGCGTCCGCGAGCAGTTTGCGCCAGGACGTGACGTCCGGACGACGACGCAGCAGCGCGCGGCGCTCCCGTTCGGTCATGCCACCCCAGACACCGAACTCGACGTGGTTGTCGAGGGCGTCGGCGAGGCACTCGGTGCGGACGACGCAGCCGAAGCACCGGGTCTTCACCCGGTTCTGGGCGGCGCCCTGGACGAAGAGCTCATCCGGGTCGAGATCGCGGCAGGCGGCGTGAGCCGTCCAGTCGCCGTCGACGGTGGAGCCCACCAGGCGGGTCGGGTTGGCGTGCAGGGTTGTCGTTGTGCTGATGGCGGGGGCCGGGCTACTGGTCATGCCACCTGCCTTTCTTCTCGAGTCCGGGTCAGGGGGCCCGTGCGGGTGGTGACGTGGCGTTGACCCGAAACCGTACGGAGTGGCGTGGCCACGGCACAGACCCCACACGGGTGGTTATCCAAATGACTAGTCCGGGCCATTGATCCGGATCGCCGTGGTAGTGCTGTCTGTGACAGTCGTGTGGCAGTTGCGTGACAATCCGATTTCGCTGCGGGACGGGCGTAGTTCGTCCATCGTCACGCCGCTGGGCTGACATCGGAGCCCCGGTGCGCGAAGGCCCGTCAACACCCCATGGCCTGTTCGGGCGAGAGTGTGACAGGCATCCGGCAAGGTGGATGTGGAGGTCGTCACGCTCGTCCGGGGCTCGCCTGCGCCGGCCGTCTGCGAGCCGGCCGCCAGGTTTGTCCCGTCCCAGGTCAGGCCGGTATCGACCTGCTTGGGTGGCCACCCAACCGCAGTTCTACCGGTCTCGCTATCGGGACTGAGGTCGGTTGATCGGTTGTTGGCCCGTATGCTTCGACTGGTGTCCCAGCCTGGCTGGACGGAGGTCCGTAGATGACCACGCCCCCCGGGTCCCCGGCCCCCTCGGGGCCGCCGTCCCAGGGCCGGCGCCCGGCGTCGCCGCCTGACCGCGTGTCTTCCGCCGCGGCCCAGCGGGCCGCACCCAACCCCTCAGGCTCCTCGCCATCGGCGCGCGGAACGGCGTCAGCGCAGTGGGTCCCGGCGGCTGCAGTGGACGCCCCGGCGCGGCCCGAGGCGCCCGGCGCGGCCTCCGGC
>NZ_JALKFU020000461.1 GCF_023242965.2 Frankia sp. AgKG'84/4 | reverse complement strand
ACGCCGCACGGTTCGCCGCCCGCGACCCGGCCGGCGCGCGACGGCGACGTCGACGGTGACGGCCGGTCCGACACGCTGAGCGTCGCGGGTGGGCAGCGGCTCGTCGCCCACTATTCCGGCGGCGGATCGGACAGCGTCGTCCTGCGGGCCGGCGATCGCGCCGGTCTGCGTGTCCTCGGCGCCGCCGACGCGGACTCCGACGGGCACGCCGAGGTGTTCGTCCAGCTCGACCAGGCGGCATCGCAGCAGCTCACCACCGTATTCAGGTACGTCGACGGGCATCTGCGACAGGTGAGCCTCAACGGCCAGCCGGCGACCCTGCCCTACGGCGGCTCGACCGGGTATGTCACCTCCTGGTCTTGCCGGCCCGCCAGCTCACCGGGCACCGCGCTCGCGACCGCCGCCGGACCGAGCACCGGGCCCAACGTCTACGCGCTCACCCTGACCTACTACCGGTTCGACGGCGAACGGCTCGTGCCCCTGCGGAGCACGACCGCCGCGCCGGCCGCGCTCGACGCGCTGCCCTTCGAGCACGACACCGTGTCCGGTCAGCCCGGTTGCGGCTCGGTGCGCCCAGGTCCATGACCGTCCACCGCAGGCGTGGCCGATGGCGGCGCCACCGCGGTGCCGCTGTCTGCCCTGCGCTGCCGGCGTGCGGCTCACCCGTCAGGACAGGGTCCAGTCGACGGGTTGGGCGCCCTGGCGAAGCAGGAGGTCGTTGGCCCGGCTGAACGGCCGGGAACCGAAGAAACCGCGATCCGCCGAACGCGGCGACGGGTGGGCGGACTCGATCGTCGCCGTGCCGTCCAGGAACGGGCGCAGGCTGCGCGCGTCGGCGCCCCACAGAATGGCCACCAGCGGCTTGCCCCGCGCGGCCAGGGCCCGGATCGCCTGCTCGGTGATCTGCTCCCAGCCCTTGTTGCGGTGCGCGCCGGGCTGGCGCGGCGCCGTCGTCAACGCCCTGTTCAGCAGCAGCACGCCCTGGCTCGTCCACGGGGTGAGGTCACCGTTGGAGGGCCTGGGGACGCCGGTGTCGGCGCACAGCTCCTGGAAAATGTTGAGCAGACTGCCCGGCAGCCTGCGCACCTCCGGAGCCACCGCGAAGCTGTAACCGATGGCCATGCCCGGCGTCGGATAGGGATCCTGCCCGACGATCAGCACCCGCACCTCGTCGAACGGCTGCTGGAAGGCCCGCAGCACGTGCGGGCCCGCCGGTAGGTAGGTGCGACCCGCCGCGATCTCGACGCGCAGGAAGTCGCCCATGGCCGTGATCCGCTCGGCCACCGGTTCGAGGGCCTGCACCCAGCCTGGTTCGACAAGGTCCCGCAGTGATTGCGCCGGCATGGCAGATCAGCCTACGTCCCGCCGGACCGCCGAACGACGGCAGGCGGCGGAGGACGCGCCGCAGGCGATGCCGCCTCGGCTGTCCGACCTCCGCCTCCCGGCCTCGACCTATCGAAATGCTGCCTGCGGAGCTTGTCCGGGGGGTGAGCTGGGATGGATCAGGAGTAGACGTGGACGGTGACGTTACTCAACGTCGCGTCACCCGCCTGCGCGGCGGCCTTGCAGATGTTCACCTGCACCACCCTGTTCGCGCCGTCGACGACGTTGAAGCAGTAGATGGACGCCTTCGCGTCGCCGCCCCGGACGACGACGTTGATCCCGTGGCGGGTCGAGGAGGTGCCGTCCGCGTTGCGGCTGACGACGTCGACGTTGTGCAGGTTCCAGACCCCACCGACGCCGGAGCCGTCGCAGTTGTCCTGCAACTTGCCGGGATCGGAGTTCACATTGTGGCACTCGGCGCCGGCTCCGCCGGACTGCGGCAGCGCGACGGCCAGGCTGCCGATCTTGCGACTGCTGGTGGATCCGTCGCCGCGATGGCTGACCAACGTGACGTTGTCGAGCCGGGGCTGGCCGCCGTGCCCGTTCGACGAGCACTCGTTGAGCTGACGGCCGCCGGATGACGCGGCGAGCCGGTGCCGGGCGCACGTGTCAACGGCGACCGATGCCGTTGCGCCGCCGACCATCCTGGCCAGGACATCGTCGTCGCCGTTGCCACCGCTGCGCGGCAGGGTGATCTCGACGTCGTGCAGATTCACACTGCCGCCGTCCGCCTTCGCGTTGCACCGGCTGCGCTGGAGCGTGAGATGCTGCCGCGCGGCCAGGGTCTGCGCCTCGGCGACGTTGCCGCAGACCACAGAACTGTCCGCGGCACCCCCGACAATGTTGATGTCCGCGTCCGCGGCGGAGCTGGCGGCCGCCGTCACTCCGATGAACGCGACGCTCAGCAGCGGGGCGAGAGCCGCCGCGGCCATCACCGCACGCAGCCGGGTGAGCGCAGGTACGCCCATGTGTCGTCCTCTCCGAGGCCGCCGTTGGCGTTTCACCGCCGGTGACGCGGGAGGGTCCTTGCCGGCCGGACTCCCCGGCAACGACGAACCCGTTCGTCCCCGGCCGGATATCCGCCAACCCGGCCTCACCGCACGTAGGTTGAAAGTCTGGAATCGGCCGCCCCGCACGGTTATCCCCCGCGTTCCGCGGACGGGCGTCCCGAACCTCCGGAATGTCGATATTTTCGGCCCACTTGCCCGTAGATCATGGATTGACAGATCGTCGAGGTGGTGGGAGAGCGGGATCCGAAGACGCGTCCAGGCGGGTGTGAGAACGGGCAGCCACACCCGCCTGACGCCGGATCAGCCGCTTAGATGTTCGCCTTCAGTCGTTCAGGTGCTCGACTGAACGACGGTCACATCGACGTTGTCCAGGGTGACATTCCCGCCGGTGGCCGTGGCACTGTTCCGGCAGGTGTTGACCTGGCTCACGGTCGCGGTGCCCTGCACGTAGTTCACGCAGGCCGCCACGGCGGTCGAGTCGCCGCCGGTGATGTTGACCGTCGCGTTGTTGTACGCCCGTCCGGGCCGGTTGCTCTCCTGGTCGACGAACAGGCTGACGTTGTGCAGCTGGACGTTGCCACCGGAAGCATCCGCGATGTTGCGGCAGAAGTTCGCCTGGGGGTGCAGGTTGTGGCGCGCGGATACCCGGGCGTAGTTGAGACAGCCGGCCAGGGACGACGCGCTGCCGCCCTGGATGTTGATCCTTGCATCGTTGTAACTCGCGGGGGCCGCGAAGGCCGGCGCAGCACTCATGACTGCGAACGAGGCCGCGAACGCCACAGCCGTTCCGCGCGCGGCGCGCCTAAAACCATTGACCTTCATAAGAGGATTCCCTTTCGGTCCGGTACCGGTGAGCGTCGCCTCCCCAGGGCGACGACGCCACGATTTCTGGAACACGTCGCCTGGCAGGTCTCCTCGCGGTTCCCCATTGGGCGAGCGGCGCCCAAGGTAACCATTCGGATACGCGCCGTCCAAGCATTCGGGGCCGCGTGGCGCGGCGCGGCGCGACTCGGAGTGACCGGCCGGTGATCCAATTTCGCGCAGGTGCGATCAATGCACCCGTCATCGCCGCGCTAAGCATTTATATAAGGCGGGTGATCGCGGTATCAGCTCACCGCCATCCACCGGTTATCTCCTGGATGGCGGGCCGATTGTCGCGACGGCTGCGGGCATCTGGCGATCGGCTATCAGTCGGCGGCGACGCGCACACCGCCCCGCCGGCACCGCCGGCCGAGGTGTCGGGTTGACGACAGGCCGGCGGACGCGGTGCGGAGGCCCCCTTCGCGGCGCCTGGCGCCCAGCGCCGCCGACAGTGGTCTGGCCGGGCGTCGCGATTCAGAACGCGCTTCGCGAGTCGGTCGCCTACCCGTGCCCGAGGCACGGCCGCTCCGCCCGTTCGGCCCTCCCCGTCACGCGCGGAGAAAGCATGTCCCCCCGCAGTCACGATCTCCATGCTCGTACGAGCACGGAGGACAAGACGCCGAAGAGAGCAGGACGAACGGAGATCAGGCGAGACCCTGCACCAGTGGGCCTCGAGCGGCCCTGCGGATCAGATCAAGTGCCTTCGTGTGGCACTGCTGGCCGCGTGACCGGGATGACGGTCACCAGCTTCTCCAGCCCGGCGTAGACGCTGGGATTGGTGGTGAACAACGGCAGACCTTCCGCGACCGCCGTGGCGGCAATCATGAGGTCCGCGACGCGACGGCGCGGCTGGCGACCGGCGGCCACGACAGCGGCGGACAGGCGGCCGTAGGCTCGGGCCGCCTCGGCGTCGAACGGGACCGGATCGAACTCGCTCTCGACCCGCTGGAGTGTCTCCATGCGCCGGGCGCGTTCCCCATGTTCGTCGTAGCGGCACTGTTCGTCGTAGCGGCACTGTTCGTCGTAGCGGCACTGTTCGTCGTAGCGGCACTGTTC
>NZ_JALKFU020000460.1 GCF_023242965.2 Frankia sp. AgKG'84/4 | reverse complement strand
ACCAGCCCCCAATCCGCCACGCTCGTTGTGGTGTGGGGGTGTTTTTTTTTTTTTGCGGCGCGGGGGGGGGGGGGGGGGGCCCCCCCCCCCCCCCCCCCACGTCCGCCGACATGCGACGGGAGAAGTTTTCTTTTCATGGACTCCCTGGAATTGGCGTGCGAAATCCACTTCGTCCGCAGAGGCGTCAGCGTTTGACGGGGACCTCAATGGCTGCGGTAACGTCGCGCCGCGCCCTCGGCGCAGGCAGGTCAATCGGCGAGAGGAAGAGTCAAGAATGGACCACCAGCAGGAGCGGCAGGTCGAGCAGCAGCTTCGCCAGAACTGGCGTCAGATCCGCTACCGCATCCTTGACCAGTTCGGCCAGGTCAGCACCGCGGATGTGGATTCGGCCACCAGCGTGAACGACCTTGTCGCACGCATCGCGGACAAGACGCATCACAGCGAGCGTTACGTTCAGAACCGCCTGCAGGAGCTGGTCGGCGTGGGCGCGGGCCAGGGTGAAAACTCCGGCGAGCGCTTCGGCAGCGGCCAGAACCAGCAGGGTCAGCAGGCCCAGCATGGTCAGCAGGGCCAGCCGTTCGGCTCGCAGCAGTAATTGGCTGGGCCGGCCGCTACTCGGCGCGTGTCTGCGAGAGCGACGCGCCGAGTAGCGTCCGGATCTCGAGTAGATCGTCAATCATTTTGGCCGTCGACGGATTCCGGGGGAGCCGCCGTAGCTCGTCCAGCATCGCGTCCGTCTCCTCGACGGTGGGAATCTCGTCGATCGACGCTGCCATCTTGACGATTGCTTCCATGGCGTCCATCACCTGCCGGTTCGTCGTCTGGATCGACCGATGCCCTGATGGCCCGGACCGAATCGGACGTGCGTTCCATCACGGTGGCGCGAGCATGTTCAAATAAAATTGACGGCAAGTTTCTCCGGTGTTAATTCGGCGCCGCCCGACCGGGGCGTTCGGGACATCAGCGCACCACCTCCATGGCCGGCCGATCAGCTCCGGTCTGTCCTGGACCGGGACGACCTCTCCCGGCTCTCCGCGGTTCCAGTGGAATTGGAGCTATACCCGCCATCGCTGATCGTCAAGCCGGCTGGCCGGCGGAGGCTCAGCCGGTGTTGCGCAGGCCGGCGGCGATGCCGTTGATGGTCAGCAGCAGCGCGCGGCGGAGCTGCGGGTCGGCCCCCTCGCCGGCCGATCGGGCCCGGGCCAGCAGGGAGATCTGCAGCGCGTGCAGCGGTGCGAGGTAGGCATCGCGCACCTCGAGGGTGTGCCGCAGCGTGGGCGCGTTCTCCAACAGCTCCCGCTGGTCGGTGACCGCGAGCACCTCGGTGACTGTGCGGGCATGCTCGGCGCGGATCGCCTCGAAGATCGCCGCTCCGTCCGCGCCGCCTGCGTCGACCAGGGTCGAGACGTAGCGCTCGGCGATGGTGAGATCCGACTTCGCCAACGTCATCTGCACGTTGCCGAGGAACGTGCGGAAGAAGTGCCACGAGCGGTACATCTCGGCAAGGGTGTCCCCGGCGCCCGCCGCGCGGGCCGCGGCCAGACCGGTGCCGACGCCGAACCAGCCGGGCAGGATGATGCGTGACTGCGTCCAGCCGAACACCCACGGAATCGCCCGCAGGTCGGCCAGGCCGCCGGTGCCGCCGGGCCGCCGCGACGGCCGCGAGCCGATGTTGAGATTGCCCAGTTCCTCGACCGGAGTGGCGGCGAGGAAGAACGGGACGAGCGCCGGATCGCCGACGAACGCCTGGTACATCTCCCGGGCCGAGTCGGCGACCGCCTGCATCGTCTCGTCCCAGTCGGCGAGCACCGCGGGCGTCAACCGGGATGAACGGTGCAGGATGGACGCCTCGACCACGGCCGACAGGGCGATCTCCAGGTTGTGCCGGGCGAGCTGCGGCAGCGTGTACTTGTCGGAGATCACCTCACCCTGCTCGGTGACCTTGATCGAGCCGTCCAGGGTGCCGAACGGCTGCGCCATGATCGCCTCGCCGCTCGGGCCGCCGCCCCGGCCGACCGAGCCGCCGCGGCCGTGGAACAGCCGCAGTACGACCCCGTGCCGCCGCGCCACGTCCCGCAGCTCCCGCTGCGCCTTGTGGATCTCCCACTGGGAGGCGGTGATCCCGGCGTCCTTGGACGAGTCGGAGTAGCCGAGCATGACCTCCTGCACATCGCCGCGGGCACCGACGAGCGAGCGGTAGGACGGATCGGCCAGCATCCCGTCGAGCAGACCGCCGGCGGAGCGCAACTCCGTGACCGTCTCGAACAGCGGCACGAAACCGATGCGGGCCCACGCCGGTCGCCCGCCCAGCCCGATCCCGACCAACCCCGCCTCCCGGGCGAGCACGGTCACGGCGAGGATGTCGTCGACGTCCCGCGTCATCGACACGATGTAGCTCTCGATCACGTCGCCGCCGAAGCGGTCGAGGGCCGCGCGGATCGTCCGCATCAGCTCCAGCGCCCGCAGCGCCGGTGCCGGCAGCGGGGGCGGCGCGCTGCCGAGCAGCGGCCGGCGCCGGGCCAGCTCACCGGAGAGCAGGGCGCGGCGGGCGTCCCGGTCGAGCGAGGCATACGGGACGTCGAGCTCGCCGAGCTGGTCGTACACGGCGGCCAGCGCCCCGTGGTGGGCATCGGCGTGCTCGCGGATGTCCAGGGTTGCCAGCGACAGCCCCATCGCGCCGGCCGTGCGGATCACGCGCGCCAGCTCGCCGTTCGCGACCAGGTCGCCGTCACTCTCGAGGAGAGACGCGCGCATCACCGCCAGATCCTCGAGCAGACCGGACAGCCCGGGGTAGTCCCGCCCCGGCGCGTGCGGGGTGCCGCTGGCCAGCCGCTCCCGCGTCGCCGTCAGCCGGGCCAGGACGTAACTGCACTTGAGCCGGTACGGCTCGGCCGCGTTGAGCCGGACGAACCGGTCATACACCTCAGGCAGCGCCTCCCGGTCCGCCGCGAGCGAGGCGACGAGACCCGCGCTCACCCGCACCACCCGGGTGGAGGCGGTCAGCTCGCGGATGAGCCGCTCGACCGACGCGGTCAGCAGCCGCAGGCCGAAATCATGCTGGAGGAGGAGGACCTCCATCGTGACCGCGGGCGTCACGTTGGGATTGCCGTCCCGGTCGCCACCCGCCCACGAACCGAACCGCAGCGGGCGGGCGCCGGGCGGTAGCGCGATGCCCACCCGGGCGAACGCCAGGTCGAGCTCCTCCAGCAGGTCGGGCAGCACCTCGGTGGCGATCAGCTCCAGGTAGTAGGCCGCGGAGCGGGCCTCGTCGGCCGGCTTCGGCCGCTCCACCCGCAGCTCGTCGGTCTGCCACAGCACGTCGACCATCTCGGCGAGGCGTCGGCCGATCCGTTCCCGGTCGGCGGGACGGGGCTGGGCGCCGTCCGGGCTGTCAGCGTCGAGCAGCTCGGCGATGCGTCGCAGCGTGTCGAGCACCGAGCGGCGGCTGGCCTCCGTCGGGTGGGCGGTGAACACCGGCCGCAGCTCGAGGCGGCCGGCGATCAGCGCCGCCAGCGACCGGTCGAGGGTGCCGGCCCCGAGGGCGTCACCCATCCGGGCGAAGGTCTCCGCCAGCGGGCCGCGGGCCCGGTCGGACAGCTCACGGGCGCGGTGCAGCTGCTCGGTGATGTTCGCGAGCTGGAAGTAGGCGGTGAACGCGCGGGCGAGCACGATCGCCGTCGGGTCGTCGACGCCGGCGAGCAGCCGGCCGAGTTCGGCCCCGTTGTCGGGGCGCCGCGCGAGCGCACGGACCTGTTCGACGAGGGCGAGCGTGTCGGCGCCCTCGTGCCGGGACAGCGCCTGGCCGAGCAGATCGCCGACCCGGCGGACGCCGGCGCGCACGGCCGCGTGCCGGGCGTCGGAGGAGACCCCGCCGGCGAAGGCGCCCAGGTCCGCTCCGGGGCCGTCGAGATCAGCCGCCGCACTGCGTTCGATCGTCACGCCGCCTCCGGGGGATGTCGTTGTGCCGAGACACCGGACACGGCGACCACGGTGTCGCCGACCTGGCCCGGCGGGACTGTCGCCCCGCCGCCACGGTCCAGTCTGCCGACTCGCCGCGGGGTTGCCTACGGCTCGTGGGTGTGGGGAAGCCCCGGATTCCCCTAGCCGATGAGGACGATCAGGGGCGGCGCGGCGAGGACGACGAGCGCCGCGAGATAGGCGCCGGCGGGCTGCCACCAGGGCACGTTCGGCGGGTCGAGCAGCCGGGCGATCCGGGACACGACGGGGTTGGTGATGCCACGCGGGGACACCATCCCGGCGGCGTCGCCCGGGGCGCTGGCACTGTTGGCGCCCACCGAGGGGCCGGCGGGGCCGGTGGGGATCGCCGCGGC
>NZ_JALKFU020000045.1 GCF_023242965.2 Frankia sp. AgKG'84/4 | reverse complement strand
GTCTCGGAGCGACACACCCGCACCCCGGACGATCAACCAGCCGCTCCCGATCTACACCACGCAGTGGGACTCACCCCCATCACCTCCGGGCGGCTCATGATATTGCGATCCCTCAAAGGGATATGACGACTCACGACCCGCCAGACGTGGTGCGTCGGCCAACCGGATTGCGATCCCTCAAAGGGATATGACGACCCCGGCCACGCAGGCCGCCGACCAGGCATCGCTGGTCATATTGCGATCCCTCAAAGGGATATGACGACGCCGTCGAGAACTCCCAGTGGGGCAACGGGCCGTTCAAATTGCGATCCCTCAAAGGGATATGACGACCGGTGGCAGGCGCGTTCGTAGTCGCCGTAGCGCAGGTATTGCGATCCCTCAAAGGGATATGACGACGCGGACTATCCCCCATGGCATCGGACACGTTCAGTGAATTGCGATCCCTCAAAGGGATATGACGACCGCGTCCCGTGGGAGTACGACGGCGGGTTTTGGGACTCATTGCGATCCCTCAAAGGGATATGACGACGTGCGACGGCGTCCCGGGCGTCAGCCCGGGCCGCCCATTGCGATCCCTCAAAGGGATATGACGACCACGGGTCGTACGCGCTCACCCGCGCGCACATCGTATTGCGATCCCTCAAAGGGATATGACGACACCTGAAGACCTCGACCAAGGATCCGGTGGGGGCTATTGCGATCCCTCAAAGGGATATGACGACGATGTCCCCCATGACGTCCACACGTCGGTCGGCTCGTATTGCGATCCCTCAAAGGGATATGACGACGTGGGCGGCGGCGGAACTCGCCGCCCACGGAACCCCATTGCGATCCCTCAAAGGGATATGACGACGGTAAACAGCCGGCCGGCTGTGGTGTTCACCGCGGATTGCGATCCCTCAAAGGGATATGACGACGTGGTCGGGCCCCACACTGCCCGGCGAGGTCCGCGTATTGCGATCCCTCAAAGGGATATGACGACGACTCCCTTTCCCCGGAAAAAGATCATCGAGTGGATATTGCGATCCCTCAAAGGGATATGACGACCCAGTCGCGCTCGGCCAGCGCCAGCAGCGCGCCGGATTGCGATCCCTCAAAGGGATATGACGACCGCCCTCGGGATCCTTCACGGCCACCTGGAGGTCACATTGCGATCCCTCAAAGGGATATGACGACCCGAGTGTAAACGTGCAGGTCGGACGGCGTGTCATGGCGTGCTGGCGGGGTGCTGGTGCAGCGGACCTCTGGTTTGTCGCTGCGGGCGGGAGGTTTACTGCAAAGTCGACGGAGCGTCACGATCAATATCTGTGTGTAGTTGACGAGGGTGCGGGTCGTCCGGTGGGTGGCGACTGGTTCAGATGATGTCAGAGGGTGCGGCCCAGCCGGCGCCGATCGACTCTCGGGCTGCTTGGGTGCCGGGGGGCAGGGTGTAGAGCAGAACGTGGTCGTGGTCGTGCTTGATGATCCCGGTGATGGTGGTGCGGAAGCGGAGCAGTTGGGCGGGTGTAAGGTTGCCTTCGAAGACGCTGCGCTGGACGTGGTGCAGGTACTGCCGGCAGGTTTTGAGTATCTGTGGGTTGCGTTCTGCGGCGGTGTCGTAGACGACGATGACGAACATGATCTACCACCAGATTCGGAACGGTTCGTAGGGGACGCCCTCGATGCAGGCTCGGGTGAGTTTTAGTGCTTCGAGGTAGAGCAGCTCGTCGTAGGCAACGGGCCGTCCGAGGGTTCGATGCTTCACGGTGGTTGCCAGGTCGTCGCGGACGGTCTGGATCACCAGTCGGCGGCCCGCTTCGCTGAGCGTGGCGCTGCTAACGGAGGCGTCGAAGTGCGCGGCGGTGAGCTGTCCGCGCCCAGCGAGGCGGAGCAGTAGGCGTTCCGCGAAGAGGGGTTTGAACGGTTCGGCGAGGTCGAGGGCGAGCGAGTGCCGGTGGCGTTCCATGGTGCTGTGCAGGAACGCGATTCCGGAGTGCAGTGGAGTGAGCCGGATGGCGGTGAGGACTCGGGCGTAGACGATTCCGTTGACATAGCTGATGAACGCGTTGCCGGCGTTCGCTGGAGGTCGACGGCTTCGGCCGTTAAGTTGTAGCCATTCGGGTAGTTTCGTGTCGATGACGCCCCAGGCGGTGCGACGAAAGTTTCCTTCTGCGGCCATGAGGGCGCTCGGGGAGTCCGCCAGGAGCGAACCGACCCTCAGGTTCTCGTACGGATCTTTGAGTGCGGCGCGGTCGACGACCCGTCGGACGTTGAATGCCGCGGCCTGCACGAGCCCGCGCGCGATGTCGAGGGAGCGCTGCGGGTCGGTGGCTGTTGCGGCCTGCGCGAGTACGGTCTGACCCGAGGTGTGTTTCTCGGCGGGCAGTATGGCGCCAGCGTAGTCGCCGTAGTAGCTGAGTAGATGAACACCGATCCCGTGCTGGTTGAGCAGGGTCATGACGGCGCTGTTGATGTCGACGGGTGCTGCCGCGACGATATCGCGGACATCGGTGACGGGAACGTGGACCTTGCTACCGTCTTCTCGTTCGATGACGAGGGAGGAGTCCTTGCGGCGAATCCGGCAGGGAGACGTCAACCAGTAGGTGCGAGCGGCTTGGGGCATGGTGCTATTCCGTCCAGCAGTAGTCGATGAAGCTGCACCCCTTGCAGGCCGCTCGTTCCAGCCGTGGGGGCGAGCTGGCGGTGCTGACGACGTCGATGACGGTCGCGACGTCACGCGATGCGGCGGTGCGGTGTTCGTCGTCGAAGGGGATGCGGATGGTGCGCCGTGTGGGCCGGTAGTGCAGGACCGCTCCGCGTGCCTCGACGCCGAGTTCGGTCAGGCGTAGGCAGTAGTGCATGGCCTGGGCTTCGTCTGCCGCTGTGGGGTGCCGTGACGACTTCACTTCGTGGACCCACAGCTCGCCGTCGAGATGGTCGAGTTTCGCCGAGCCGAGGTCGACCTCGCGGTAGCGGTCGTAGGACGTCTCGTGGACGGCTTCGCCGAGGCGGACGCGTTCGCTGAGATGCTCGGGGCGTATTCCTCGGGCGAACAACCAGAGCTGGCGGCGGCAGTGATGCAGGTATTTGACGTGGACGCCGCCGACATCGGTCGCGTCCATCAGATCAGCTCGCCGGGCGCGTACTTCTCCGCTTGCGGTCCTCGGATCTCGAGCAGGCCGCGGTCGGGGTCGTAGGTTCCGTCGATGATGTGGATGCCGAGTTCGCGCTCCCAGCGGGCGATTTTCGCGCCGAACGCCGGCAGTGGGATCAGGAGGTCCGCCGCCAGCAGCCGGCCGGTTGCGGCGGTGCCGTCTGACGTGAGCAGCGTCCGGTAGTCGTCGAGGTCGTCGGTAAGGATTCCCTCGGTGCCGTTGAAACACTCGTCGAAGTCGTCGGCCAGATGCCCGCGGTCGTCGAAGGGGTAGGCGAAGTACAGGAACGCGGACGCGAAGGCTGCCCGGTGGCTGCGCACTTCGTCGGCCCAGCGGTCACCCCAGGGGCTGGCGTAGACGGTGTCGAGCCAGGTCGTGAGGGCGGCCTCGGTGATGGTCTGTCCGTCATGCCCGGCGAGGAGAGACCAGGCCGCTTCGGTCGGCTCCTGTTTGTAGACGCCGTCGGCGAACAGGTCCGTCGCATTGCCTCGCCGTGGGCGAAGGTCCGGTCGGCAGATGACGACGTCGGCGGGGGGTCTCGTTCCGGCGCGGTTGACCCGGCCGAATCGTTGGGCGAGCGCGTCGAGGGGGGCACATGACGTGATCAGTATGTCGAAGTCGACGTCGAGGGAGACCTCGACGGCCTGAGTGCCCACCATCAGTCCTGCTGGTCGGGGGCCCGGCTGGCCCGAGCCGTAGCGGCTGTTGATGGCACGTTCGATGCGGCTGCGGTCGCCTCGGCGGAACCTGGAATGCAGGAGCAGCGCGCTGGCGGGCGAGAACGTTGCCAGCTCCTCGAACAGCGTCTGGGCGTCTTTGACGTTGTTGGCGACGATCAGAACGGACTGTCCGGCTGCCAGACGCTCCCGTGCCAGTGAGAGCGCGGCGGGCCCGGTGAGGTGGCCGTCGATGGTTCTGATTCGGTGGCGGACCGGCGCTGCCGTGGGATCGGCGTGGATCACGGTCGGTTCCCGGTCGAGGGCCTCGGAAAGCAGATCCACCAGCCGGCTTGGGAGCGTCGCCGACAGTACCCCGATCCGGCTGCCGAGTTTCGTCCACAGCTCGACCATGGCCAGCAGGTAGCCCAGGCGCCGGGGGTCGTAGGCGTGCAGTTCGTCCAGCAGGAACACGGAGTTGGCACTGTCGAGCAGCACTGCGCTGTGCGTCGGGCCGGCAAGCGCACCGCGGAGCTGCTGGTAGGGTGTCCCGACCCGGACGGTCTCCGCGAACAGCCGAGTCGCGGCGGCACGCGCGACGGCCTTCGAGGCCGCCGCCAGCCGTGCCCGCGCGTCGTCACTGGCGTCGTTGTCGTCGCGCAAACTGCCGTCGTCGGTCTCGTCGCACAGCGAGCGGGACAAATAGTAGGAGGCAGCCCGGGAGTGGCTGACCCCGATCAGGTTTTCATCGTTCACCTCGTTCTCGGCGAGGCGGCGGGCCATGGCGTTGATCGAGGCGAGGTACGGCAGTGAGTAGAACAGCCGAGGCACCCCGCCGTGCTCGGCGCGGAGCCCTTCGACCTGCCGCGACGCCCACAGCAGTCCGCCTTCGGTCTTGCCCGATCCGGTCCAAGCACGTAGGACGAGGTGGCCGTCGACCGCGGCGGCGGCGAGCTGATGGGGGTGCGCAGAGCGGCCGGCGGCGGTGAGCCGGGCCATGAGGCGATCGGGGTAGGAGCCGTCGAACGGCTGATCAACATGCAGCTGACCGTGGGCGCTGGACACACGGTCGGCCATGGTCACGGCGCCCTGCAGCAAGATCGCGCCCAGGCCCTGGTCGGAGCGGCGCTCGTCGACAGCCCAGTCGAGAACATTGTGGAGGAGTCGATGGGTGTCGTCGGCGATCGAGGCTGCGGGAGTGGTGCTCGGACCGGGCGGATCCACCCCGTCATACAGCCCAGCGGCGTGCGCTCGGGCGCGAAACCAGTCGATCAGCGCGGCGGCGACGGTGTCGTTCCAGGGGCCGAGGACATCGGAGAGCTGGCTCGCGTCAAAACCGTCGTACATCGTCGCGACGGTCCGCGGCCCGTGTCCGTCGTTGCGGTGCAGGGCTCGGTGGTGGGTGAGCACGCCCGCCGCCACCCAGTGCGGTCCGTCGTTGGCCGGCTCGGGGACCAGATGTGGGAGGAAACCGAGGGAGAGCACCTCGTGCCGGTGGCCCCACGGGATTCCTCCCCGCAGCATCCGCTGGAAGCCCTCGGCGATCTTGCCGGCGTCGTGGGTCAGCGCGGCCCACGCGGCGAACCACCAGAACCGGGCGCTGAGCACGTCGTCGTACAACCGGAGCCGACCGATACGGCGCTGGACCTCCCGCAGTGCCGTGAGGGTCGCGGCTGAATGCGCCGTGAGCGTCTCGCCGGCTGGCATCGCCCGTGACGACGACTTGGCGAGCAGGGCGACCAACGAGTCGGGTTCGGTCATCGCGGTCGCTGGTTCTCGGCATGCCAGGGGTGTACGGACGACAGCAGATGGACGAGGCGACCATCCGCTGTGGCGAGCGCGTTGTCCACGACAGCGGACGACCGTGTCGTCCCGGCGCTCGACCCGACGGAGGGATGGTGGCGGTAGGCGCCCCAGCGGATCCGTGCCCGGTCCCGGCTGATAGCAGTGGGAAGCTGCATCAACAGGCCGTGGCCCCTCGCACCGGAAGCATCGTCCGCGACGAGAGCACCGCCGGTCAGCGCCTGGCCGCGGTGGAGACAAACGGAGAGGGTGCGCGCAGTGGCGAGGTCCTGGCTACGCCCCAGTCGCAGCGGCCACACCGGCCGGCGGAAACGCCGTGCCCACCGCTCGACGTCGTCGACCAGCCAGATCGTCAGCTCGGCGCCATAGAGGAAATGCCGGTCGCGGGGCACCGGATCACCCCACTTCCCAGCGAGCAGAGGATGGTAGGTCTCGAGGTCGACGCCCGTTGCGCGCGCGGTGAACGCCATCCCGAAACGGATGTCCCGGTCGACCACGTCCCAGCCGCCCGCGACGGCGGCCAGAAGCCCGCCCACCGTCGAGGGCGGCGGGCAGGGCAGGCTCGGTGCGACCGACGAGAACAGCGGATCGCGGAAGGAGACGACCGGTGCGGTGACGGTCACCTCAAGCACGACGCCCCCCACCAGCGGGTCCATGCTCGTCATGATGTCGGGTCGTCGAACCAGTGATCGTGCGTGCCGTCTTCGATCTGGTCCGCGAGGTCGCCGAACACCGTCCGCGGGTGACCGAGGACGACTGCTTCCCTCTCACCCTCAAGCTTTTCCACCGTCTTCAGCCGGTCCGCCGCGATTTCCCGGCCGTCACCGAGAAAACCAGGCGCCCATCCGATGTGGACAGGCCCGTCGAGTTCCTCGCGCCAGGCGGCCAGTTCCTCAAGGAACACGTCGCTGTTGAAGACGACCTGGCCGTCACGGAGGCCGAAGACCCGGGTGAACGGGTTGATACCGCCCTTGATCGGGGCGAGCAGCACAAACGCCGGGCTCCGGTCGCCGTAGTGCAGAGCCTTCTTGGCGCCACCGCGGACCTCCGTCAGCGTGCGCAGCAGCAGCGCGGCGCGCCGCCGACGCTCGCTGATCGACAGCCGCAGCGCCGAGTTCCCACGAAACGCCAATCGTTCGGCGCCGGCCGCCGCGACCTCTGCCGCGGCGTCCTTGTGCAGCGCGACCTTGAACCCGGAGCCTTCCGTCTCGAACGTGCCGATCCGCGGCAGATCGAGCAGGACATCACCGGCCAGTTCGGCGGTGTACAGCTCATGGTTGTGAATCACCGGGTTCTCGCCGGCCTGGAAGCCACGGCTCATCGTGCCGAAATCCTGGGTCGGGCGGCGAGGCGCCACCGACAGCAGGGTACCGGTGGCGAAGACGGTGTCCCGTTGGCTCGACGCGCCGTCCTTCCCCTTCTGCGCCACCATGTACCCGAACAGGTCATCGTCGAAGAACCGGTCCGGGCGCCCCTTCGTGAACGCCTGCTGGCTCTTCCCGGTCCCGCTGCGGATCACCTCCGACCGTGCCTCGCCCACCGGCGCAGAATCCCTCAGCCAGCGACGAAACGCCTGGGCGGAGACATAGGGATACTCGTCCCGACCCACCCGGACCTTCTTGACCTGGCCGACGTTGTCGCGACCCTCACCGTTGTTCGGCGCGCCAGCCTTGATGTCCAGCGCGATCTTGCCCACCAGGTACGTCATGCCCCCGCCTCGTCGTCCAGCTCGTTGTCGTTGTGGAAGTCCGCCGCCTCCCCGAGCTCCGCTGCCTTCTGCACCGCGTCCGGCGGCGGCCACGTCGGGTGGCTGTGGAGGGCTTCGAGGACCGCGACGACCAGCAGGCGTCGGTAGAGCCAGCCCTGGCCGTCGAAATCGAACAGCAGCCGGAACTGCGCCGCGGTGTAAAACGGATCGCCGCTGGGCGTTGCCGCACCCTTGCGGCCGAGGGTCGCCAGCAGCGACTCCCGCTCAAGCCAGCTCATCAGGCCCGACGCCTTCACCGATTGGTGTCGGAACGTGGTCAGCGCACCGGCCCTCTCCTCGGCCGCGATCCGCGCGGCGATGTTGCCGGCGAGCGTCTCGACCAGCTCGATGTCTGCCTGGTTCACCTGCATCACCTCTCGTACGAACGAGCAGCACAGTGCCGCCAGGCTCCTGTCGAAATGGACCACTGCCCGCAAGCCGTCCGCAGCCGTCAACCGGGATGTGGCGACGACGAAGATCCGGGTAGGTCGGTGGAACGCGTCGTATGCGAGCGGACGCGACCCGTGCAGCTTCTTGTCGGTGTACGCGGCAACGAGCCGCTGCCAGCCACGCTTCCGCGCGGGGTCACGCAAGGTCGTCCGCAGCCACTCGGCCAGGGGAACCCCGAGGCTGTGACGACTCAGCGACGCCCCTCTGTTGTCGTTGCTGAACACCAGCAATTCAACATCAGCGGCGAGCGGGTGATCATAGTCGCGCAGGCGGCGCAGCACCGTCAGCTCATGCTCGTTCGGCTTCGACTTCCCCGGATCGCTACCGGTGACGATGCGCCGATAGGTCGCGTCCAGCTGCCTCATCACGCTGCGCCGGACGAACTGGTCCTCCCAGCTGTGGACCACGGAACTCGGGCCGCCCGTCAGCCGCGCCGCGTAGGGCAGCGCGTGAAAGCAGCACACACAGGGCCAACACAGAGCGAGACCGCCGTGCCCAGACGGCACCGCGTTGTGCACCCCCGCCGCCTCGATAAGCGGCACATCCACCTTGCCATGGAACGCCACCGCGTCCCGCCCGCACAGCGCGCACGGCACCCCCGGCCAGGTGGCAGGATCGGGCATCGTCCGCCAAGCCGAGATCCGCGCGTTGTTCTCGCCCCGCGTCCGCTTACCGAGCGTCGGCCGGTGGTTCATCGGGGAATTCGGGAAAAACGCGCCGCTGGCCTTGAGCCAGAAACTGCCCACCCCGACCCGGCCCGCCTCGGCCGCGTTCTCCGCGTCCCGCACCATCACGCTGACCGCAGCGGCCAGTTCCTCGGGTAGAACATCTGCGGGCGACTTCGCATCGGCGAGCTCGCCCGTCGTCGCCTTCGCGGCGAGCGCGGCCAAGGCATAGGCACCCACCCGCTGCAACGGATGCGCCGTGAGCACAACACTCGCCTGATCCCCGACCTGCCGGATCAGCGTGCTCACGCCACCACCCACCCGAACCCCGCCGACGTCGCCTGCCCCAGACCCCACGACCACAACGCGCGCAGCGTCTCCGGCGCACCGGAAAGATCCACCTCGACGGCGGCACCTGGCTTGTGCCCCTTCGCCGTCGCCATACTTCGCCGGGGGCCAACCCAGGTGATGGCCTCCAGCGCGACGTCGGCATCGAGGCCGAGCGACTCGGCCTTACGCCGCAGGCTCTGCGCGAAGTACCCCGGCCACTCGACATCGCTGGGAACGAGAAATGCCTGCCGAGTCGTCCGGACACCGTCAGGACCCCGACCAGAACCCTTCATGACCACCGGAGTCGCCGTCCGAAACCTGCCCCGCCCCGACTCGAACGACGGCGACTCGACGAGATCCACAGCCTCCACCCGCAAGGCCGTGCCACCCCAGTCCAACACGGGGGTCTCCAGGAGCACCTTGGCCCACGCCTCAACGAGAACCCGCAGCGGGCTGCCGATCTCCACATACCCGGGGCCATCCACGGCATACCGACCCGGAGCCCGCGTCGCGCGCGGAAAAGTCGGCGGACCGAAACCGAACGGCGCCATGCGATGCCGGCCCCAGCCCTCATCGTGAATGCGCCCCGCGACCTCAGGCTCGACCTGCCGAAGCAGGTCGTAACACACGCCGCGCCCCGGACCGAGCACATCGCGCCAGTCCAGCTCACGCGCCCTCGTGCACACCGCCACTCTGAGGCGCACCAGAGTCCCCCCGGATGTAGTCACGTACCGAAACCAATCTGATGCCGTAGATGACGACGGCGACCGGGCCATCATGCACCACATGTCCGACATCCCCGCACACCCCGTGCAAGCGGGGCGACCGCTAGGAGCGACTACCCGTCGCCTCGGCTACCAGCCGGAGGCGAGGGTTTCCCTCGGAGGGAGAATGATCAGTGTCCATTCGCCGAGGAACTCGACTTGCGGACGTGATTGCGAAGCCTCATAGGCAGGCGAATCCTACCCACGCCCGGTCCGGCGCACGGAGCCCTAGTCGATGATCTTCATCGCCCAGGCGATGAGCAGGCGGGTGATCACTCCGACAGCTAGTCGTCGAGCAAGACGCCACACTCTCGGCTTCAGAGGGAATCCAGTCCTGCACCGTGCTGTGCCTGCATGTCGAGTCTCCATCGCTCCCCGTTCATGTTCGGTACTGCGCCGGCTCACCGTACCAGCTTTGGAATTCTCTACTTACGTACATGCGACTATCAGCGAGGCGGCGAGGCGCCACAGCCGGTCAGTCCGGCGTGTGGGGCTCCAGAACCCTGATTTGGGCGGTGACCTGCATGTTTGCCTGCGGGACGGGGCCCGTGTCGGGCAGGCTGGATGGTCATGGTGTGGTCCCTGCTCTACGCCCTGACACGCAACGCTCTCGGACTGATGCTGCTCCGGATGCGTGGGGACACCGTGAAGGAGGTGGAGCTCCTTGTCCTGCGACACCAGGTGGCGGTGCTGCGACGGCAGGTCCACCGTCCGACGTTGGAACCCGCGGATCGGGTGATCCTCGCAGCCCTGTCCCGGCTCCTGCCCCGGGCTCGGTGGGGTTCGTTTTTCGTCACCCCGACCACCGTGCTGCGCTGGCACCGTGAGCTCCTCGCACGCACATGGACCTACCCACGCAAGACGTCCGGTCGGCCGCCGGTCCACCGGGAGATCCGCGAGCTGATTCTGCGACTCGCGCGGGAGAACCCGACCTGGGGCCACCGCCGGATCCAGGGAGAACTGATCGGGCTGGGCTACTCGGTTAGGGTCGCCACCGTCTGGCGGATCCTGCACCGCGCCGGCGTCGACCCAGCGCCGCGGCGAGCCGACGCCTCCTGGCGGACGTTCCTGTCCGCGCAGGCATCCGGCCTGCTGGCCTGCGATTTCTTCACGGTGGACACCGTGTTCCTGCAACGGATCTACGTGTTCTTCGTCGTCGAACACGCCACCCGCCATGTCCATGTCCTCGGGATCACGAAGCACCCGACCACGGCCTGGGTCACCCAGCAGGCACGGAACCTGCTGATGAATCTCGAGGAGGGCAGCCACCGATTCCGGTTCCTCCTCCGTGACCGCGACACGAAATTCACGGCTTCCTTCGACGCTGTCTTCACCGGGGCCGGCATCGACGTGGTACGCACACCGCCACAAGCCCCGCAGGCGAACGCGATCGCGGAACGCCGGGTCGGCACCGTCCGCCAGGAATGCACCGACAGGCTGCTGATCGTCTCCGAACGGCACCTGACATCGGTCCTCGACAGCTACGCCGAGCATTTCAACACCCACCGGCCTCACCGCTCCCTCGGCCAGCACCCGCCCGACTCGCCACCCGTGGTCGCCCCGACGTCGGAGTCCACCATCCGTCGCACACGTATCCTCGACGGGTTGATCAACGAGTATCGCAACGCCGCCTGACACCTCCCAGTGAAGGCCGCATCAACCGCAAAAGGCCAGCTCACAGGCCGAATCGGGATTCTGGAGTCCACAGGCCAAGGCGACCCATGCCCCGCGCTCTCCGGCATGATCGGTATCGCGGCCCGTGACGACGCCTCGTGCTCGATGTGGTCAGGGACACCGGCCCACCGCGCGCGCTCACCATCGCCCGGCTTCGGCAGGTCCGCAGCTTGCCCATCGGCGACGACGCGGCAATCCTCAGGGCCTCGGATCTTCCCGAGGACCACTGCCAGGCAAATCCACCACCACTAGTTACTGAAAGTGATGATAAGCGTGAGATCGAGATCTTGCCTGGCTGGTCCGATCGGCGAAAGTGCCTGCGCCCCAGTCACTTTGGAGCCGGCGAGGGGACTCGAACCCCTAACCCCTCGATTACAAGTCGAGAGCGCTGCCAATTGCGCCACACCGGCGAGTGCTCTGACGATACCTGACATGGGGTGGCGGCAGGCTCGGGCGAGCTCGCCTTCGGTGATCGTACTGGGTGTGCCGTCCTGCGGGCCACTGTCTGGGGGGTGGGAGGGCTGCCCCCGCTGCCGAACGCACCGCGCTCTGAATGTTCGGTGGTGCTGAGGGTGGTGCGCCGGCGGGGTGAGAGCAGCGGCGAGGCGGGCCTGCGGCGGGGGTCTACCGGTCCCAGAGGCGGACGGTGGGTTGGGTGCGCCAGGGGGCGCCGTCGGGGCCGCGGACGTGGCCGGCGACGATCTGTTCGTCGTGGGTGCAGCCGCCGTCGGCGTGGGCGCGGGGGTTCAGGCAGGTGTTGCGCCGGTACGGTGCGACCCGCACCCGGTAGTCGCTTCCGGCCGGGCGGGGCTCGGGGGTGGCGGGTGGTGCGTCACGGTGGTGGGGATGGACGCGGATGACGCGGACGTCGCCGGGGGTGAGGTGCTGGCGGGTGTCGCGTCGGCGGCCGGCGCGGTCGCGGGGCAGGGTTTCGATCTCGGTGAGGGCGAGACCACCGGTCTGGCTGATCATCTGCCAGGCGGTGTAGACGACGTCCGCCCAGACCGGGGCGTCGGGTGGGCGGGATTGCGCCAGCGGTACGCCGAGCGGCAGCAGGGTCTCGTTGTCCCAGGTGAGTGGGGCTAGGAGACGCGCTGCCTCGGTGAGTTCGCCTGCGGTGACGACGCCGAGGGAGCTGGTGGTGATCGGGGTGTGTGGGGGGAGTTGCGCCCAGCTGGCGGCGGCCGGGGTGTAGAACGTCAGCCAGATGGCCTGGGTGCCGGGCGGGATCGGCGTGTGGTGTCCGTCGCCGTGGTGGTTGAGCCAGACGACCCCGGTGCCTGGTGGCGCGTCGCGGTCGGGGGTCCACAGCGACCAGGAGACCGCGACGATCGGGATGTCGAGGGTGGTGGGGGCGGCGGGGGCGCGCTGGGCGCCGTAGGGGGTGAACACGTCGTCGCTGCTCTGGGAGTAGCTGCCGATGGGGGCGGCGAACAGCATCAGTCCGGTGGGGGCGGGCAGTCGGCGGGCGCTGACGGGTTCGGCGGGTGGGGTGGCGGCGGCGGCGTGTGCCCAGGCGGTCATCTCGGCGGTGACGTAGTAGAGGGCGGCGTCGGTCAGCCGGTCGACTTCGCCGCGGGCGAGGATGGCGGCGGCGGCGGTGGGGCTGGCGGGGGTGGTGGCCGGGGCGAGTGTGGTGTGCCCGGTGCGGATCATCTCGGCGAGCATGAGGTGTCCGATCGGGCTGGCGATGTGCTCGCGCATGCGTGGCCGCCAGTCCGCGAGTTCGCGGGGCGCCGGGGGTGTCCACGCGGCTGCCGCGGCGGGCGTCGTCTCCTGATCGTGCATGGTGGGTGGTCCTTCGGGGCCGGGGTCAGGCGGTGCGGGAGGTTGGGCGGGCGCGGGGGATGAGCCGGGCGACGTTTTCGGCGATGGCGGTGGAGAGTTCGGGCAGCACGTGGGTGTAGGTGTCGGCGGTGATGGCGATGGAGGAATGACCGAGGAGGTCCTGGACGGTTTTGAGGTCGGCGCCCGCGGCGAGCGCGAGGGTGGCGGCGAGGTGGCGCAGATCGTGGACGCGGACGGGTGGTAGGCCGGCGTCTTTGACGAGTGCGGTGAAATCCCGCCGGACATGGTCGGGGTTGAGTGCGCTGCCGTCGTTCTGGGTGAACACCAGGCCGGTGTCGGTCCAGTCGCGGCCGGCGGCGAGGCGGCGGGCGTGCTGGGCGCGGCGATGTTGGCGGAACGCTTTCGCGAGGTCCGCGTCGAGGCTGATGGTGCGATCACCCGCGTCGGATTTCGGTTTCCGCATGCCGTAGCGGGCGGTGATCTGCCAGCGGATCGTCGCGGAGAACGGCGGCGTGTCGATCGCGAGGTCAGTCCAGTGCAGGCCGCAGGCTTCCCCGCGCCGGGGCCCTCGCTGGGCGATGAGGCGGTACAGCAGCGTCGGGGTCAACCCCTCGTAATCCCCGGTCGCTTCGACGGTGTCGGCGTGGTCGAGGAACCGGCCGGCGAGATCGGGTGTCCAGACCATCACCGCCGAGGGGACGAGGTCGCCTTCCAACCAGCCGACGACCCGTTCGGAGGTCCACAACACCGCCTTGGGTCGCTTCCCGGACGCCAGTTCCACGAATGCCGCTGGGTTCATGGTGATCGTGCCTCGGCGGATCGCGGCGTTGAGCGCGGCCCGCAGGGTCGCCCGGATGCGCTGCTTGTTGGCATCACCGATGACCCGACGTCCTTTGAATTCGAGTTTCTCGGCGGCTGTTCCGTGGGCGCGGACATGGCGGATGGTGTCGTTGCGGGCGTCGATCTGGTCGAACATGTCCTCGACATGTCCGACGGTGAGCAGGTGCAGCGGGATGTCACCGATGTACGGGTTGATGTGGAGACGGATATTGACCTCGTAGCCGTCGTAGGTGGAGGGGGTGATGGTGCGGCGCCCGGCGAGCCAGATCGCGAGCCATTGCCCGACGGTCAGCGTCGGGTTCAGCTCTGTTCGCCGCTGGTATCGGGGCGCGATCAGCTCCGGATCGGGGAGTGCCGTCTTCGCACGGATCGCGGCGACGATCAGACCAGTGATCGACTGCACGGCCGCGTCATCCCCGGACTCGGGGATGACAAGCAGTTTCTCGATACGTCCGAGTTCCCTTTCCGCTTCCGCGCTGGAGGTGAAACCGCCGCGTCGCCGGTGGTTACGTGTCCCGTCCGGTCCGGGTGGCAGGTCGACCGCGTAATACCAGGTTCCATGGCTGGGGCTCCATGTTTTCCCGTCCTTGCGGCGCAGCTTCGGACAGGTCCCATTCAGCCGCTTTCCGGTCACCGGGTCCGTACATCCGCAGCGTTTGAAAACAATGCCGTTCATGTGACATGACCTCGACAATAAATATGGTCCCATAAATCGGGTGGCGAGTGCCGATATCGATTCAGGCTCACGTGTCGGGTGAATGTCAAGCGGTGTTGTCGGATTCTTTGTTTATTCCCAGGTAGGTGTGGATGGCGATGGTCGGAACCTTGTACCTGCCGTCGACCCGGCGGACCTCCACCGGGAACGCGCCTGTTTTGGCGAGTTGATAGCTCTTGGTGCGGCCGATGCCGAGGATCTCCCCGGCGGTGACGATGCTGATGACGGCGGGCAGCTCGCGAATATCCGCCTCGGTCCAAGCCTTCACAAGTCCTCGCAAGAAAAGAGTGGGACGTCGAGGAAGACCCGAGGCACGCCAGCATGGTGGGTGCGCCCCGGCGGTGGACGCACGAGGGCATCCGTCGCCCGCCCCGGGACACGGCTGGCGGCGGACGCGGCGCCCCCGCCGGGGCCGGAGTCGGCCCCGGCGGCGGGTGTCAGGGGTTTCGCCAAGGGACTGTCAGGGCTTTCGCCAACGAACTGTCAGCGCGGCGCCGGACGTCCTCTCCGTCGCGGGACCGGGTGTTGGTGCAGGTCGGGGCTGCTGTCAGTCCGGTCTGGTGGGGGTGCGGAGCAGGAGGATGTCCTCGTGGGCGATGAGGTGCAGGGGGTGGCCGGCGCCGCGGGCGACGCGGATGTTGTGCTGGGCGAAGAACGTCGCCCGGGAGGTAAGGGCGCCGTCGGGGTGGATGGCGGCGAGCAGGGCGGCGGTGCGGGCGTGCAGGTGCAGGCCGGTCTCGTCGGCGAGGTCGACCAGGGCGCCGGGGAGGTCGACCAGCGTCCCGTGGTGGCGGAACGGGCGGACGGCGAGCGCGAGGATCCCGCCCGGGGAAAGCAGCCGGTGCGCGCTGCGGAAAACCGCGGCGAGGCCGTCGAGGAGACCATCGAGGTCGCCGTTAGCGAGGTTCGCGGGGCTGTCGGAATAACGGTAGTCGGTTTTGTGGACGCCCTGCCCGGGGGCGAGGGTGATACTGCCGTGGGTGGCTTGGCCGTAGGGCGGTGAGGTGAGGAGCAGCCCGATCCTGCCGTGATAGGCGGGCGGAATGAGCTGTTCGAGGTGGCGGGCGTCGCCGCGGAAACACCGGCCGGTCCCGGCGGCGCCCTGCTGGGCGGCGAGGCGCAGGTTCGCGCGGGTAAGGGAGATCCAGCGGGATTCCAGGTCGACGCCGAGGCTGCGCCGGCCGAGATGCGCGGCTTCGACGAGTGTGGTGCCGATTCCGCACATCGGGTCGAGCACAACGTCGCCGGGGTTGCTGTAGGCGGCGATGAGGTGGGCGGCGAGGGCGGGCAGCATACGGGCGGGGTGCTGGGTGGAGGTGGGGGTGTACCGGCCGGTGCGCTGCACGCGGGGGTGTTGCTGGCCGGCGGGAATGAGGCTGTAGGCCCGTCGCGGGCTGGTCGAACTCAAAGGCTGTTCCGACCCGGACGGGTGAACACGGCGATGTCGGCGTGGACCCGCAGCGGTGGCAGCGGGCTGGGCAGGGTGGGGTCGTCGGCCGGATCCCAGCCGACGGTCGGGGTCAGAAAGCCCTCGGGCAGCGGAATACCGACGGTGAGCAGATGCTGGGTGTAGGTGAGGCCGGCGGCGCGGGCGGCGGCGACAGTGTCGGTGAGCGGATCGGCGCCGTCGAAAGCAAGGGCGGGGATTCCGATGAGGAGAATCCCGGCGGGTCGCAGGAGGACGGCCAATTTCTCGTAGGTCGCGGCGCGGGTGGTGCGGCTGGTGGCGGCGGTGTGCAGGTCGAGGAGGAGCGCGGCGGCGCCCGCGCGGTGGCCGGTGAGGATATCGGTGCCGGTACGGGTGTTCACGGTGCGGTGGCGACGGCCCGCGGTAATGCACCGGCCGGCGGCCACGGGCGGGACGTCGGTGGCGGAAAGAACCAGGTCGCCGCGGCGGCTGTAGGCGTCGAGAATCCGCCCGAGAACATCGGCGGAGAACGGTTCATCGCTTGAGGTTCGGGTGGTCCATACGGTGAGAGGGACCGGTTCGCGGCCAGGGTCGGTGGTGCCCGGTGTGAACGACACGGCCAGCTCCTTCAGAGAACAACACGGGTTTGCCCTTCGGCCGGCGACAGCGCCGGTGAGAGGCAGTTCCGAGGAAACACCCGTGGTTTGTCTTTTTCCCTGACAGTCCTGACGGATCCGCTGACACCACTTTTCCCTCGCGTGCGGCGGGATGAACTCCGTTCCTGACAGGTCGTTGGCGGATCGGCTGACATGCACTCGCCGCCATCGGTTGCGGGCGCCACCTGTCGCCTTTTCTTTCTGGACTTACGTGCGGAAGAACCGCTGGTCGGGATGCCTGTCTGACAGGTGCGACCGGCCGCCGTCGCACGGGAAACGGCGGTCGCTGTCAGGGGTTTCGACAACGGTGTCAGCGGTTTCACCAAGGCGTTTTGGCTTTCTGGTCTCGCACCGCCTTTGCCGAAGAGTGCGAGGAGACCCGTGAACGAGAATGTGGACGACCGCGAACCGACAGCGTTGGATCTGGCCGGTATCGCGTTCGACGAGGTTCTGACCACCGGACGATGCGTTCTGGAAGGCCGGACCGTGCATCCGGGCCTGCCGGACCGGCCCTTGGGAATAGGTGAACTGCGGCTGCTGCTGAGCCGGCGGTCTTCCCCGCCAGGGCTGCGCGCCGCGGTGTGGAGGGAAATCAGCCTGCGCCAGGACGACGACGGTTGGCTGGTGGCCGCGGTCGGCATCGCGCTGCCGGAACTGCGGCGGATCGCGGACCGCCTCGCCGCCGGGGACAGCCAGATCCGCGCGGATCTCGACGGTGAGGTCCTGACCGGGTTCCTCACCGCCCTGCGCGCCATCCCGCCACGAGCCCCGGGCCTGGCACCGATGTTGACGTGGTCGGCGTTTCGCCACGGCCTGGCCTACGCCTTCGTTCACAGCCCGGACATGCCGACGGGTACCTGCGTGCCGGTGGTGGCGGCGGTGCCGCCCCGCCCGTGGGGGGCGGGGTTGGGTGGGCTGCTCGGCCAGGCGACGCGGACCGGGGTGCTCTCCGGCGCGCAGGCCGAACTGATCCGGGTCGTGCGCGACGAAGGTGTGCCGGTGGCGGTGCTCGCCGCGTCCACGCGGACACCCGCGGAGGAGTGGGCGCTGCGCCTGGCGGTGGCGGAGGGACGGCTGGTCCACGCGGTACTCGCCGGCCGTCTCTCCCCCGAGGAGGCCGGTCGATGAGCAGCCGACCCTCCCCCCTCGTGATGATGCTCGCCAGGGTGATCGACGCGGTCCGCCGCCGTGCCGCCCAGGCCAGCACCGCCGCCCGGCGGCTCCATGACGGCTGGCCGGGGTGGGCACAGCGCCTCACCCTGGGCATGGCGGGACTGGTGCTCGTCGCGGTGGCGACCGGCGGGGCGGTGGGCCTGTCGGTGCTCGCGCGCCGTCTGGGTGTGGCGCCGGTGGTGTCGGTGCGGGTGTGGGGGACGGCGGGGCTGGTACAGCTCGCCGTCGGCGGCGCCCTCGCCGTCGTCCTGGCCACCCTGGACACCGGCGACCCGGGCGATGGCCGGCTGCCCGCGCGCGGCGCCCCGCTCGGGCGGCGGGCACAGGTCGCCGTCGCGACGCTGACGGTGATTGCGGTGGTCGCGGCGGTGCTGCTGGCCGCCGGGGTCGCCCAGGCCGCTGTCGCGCCGCCCGCTCCGGCGCCGGTGCCGTCGGTCGCCAACCTCGACCAGGTCATCGCCAATGCGCGGAACTGGACGATGGGGATCCTCGCGGGGGCCGCGACGCTGTTCGCGTCCACGGGAGCGTTGCGGTACATGGGCGCGAACGGTGATCCGGCCGAGGTCGAACGGGCGAAGGGCGCGTTCAAGTCCGCGGGGGTCGGCTACGCGCTGGCGGTCCTGGCGCCGGTTCTGCTGATCGCGTTGCAATCGGTGGTCGGCGGCTGATGGCCCGGCTGCGAGCGTCGCGCACCCCACCGGCCGGCCCCAGGCGGCGGGTGAAAGTCCGGATGGCTGTGTTCGTTCTCGCCGGCGGGTTGGCGGCCGGCGCGGCCGGGCCGGCGCTCGCGGCCCCCACCCCCGCACCGGCGCCGGCAGCTCCGGCTCCGGCTCCCGCGCCGCCGGTGGCGGGTCC
>NZ_JALKFU020000459.1 GCF_023242965.2 Frankia sp. AgKG'84/4 | reverse complement strand
CCGGGGGCCGGCGTGCCCGCCGGGCCGGTCCGGGTGGCCGTGGCCGTGGCCGTGGTCCCCGAGCCGCCGCTGTCGTCGGCGGCCGGGGACGAGTTCGGCTGGTTGATCAGCACTGCGATCGCGACCGCGGTGATGGCGACGATTCCCAACCCGAGCTGCCCGAGGCTGACTGCGGGTAGTCCACTGCGGCGATGCAGGCTCACCGAGGCTCCATCCGTCGACGGTCGCGACGGCCGGACCCTAGCACGCATCAGCTACATCTGGACACTCTGCAGTAACAGGACACTGCTGACGGTAACAGCACACTACGGACAGGTGGCGTCGGTCAGGCCGAGGCCAGTGCCTCACCCCGCTGATGGATGCGCGCCGTGGTCCGGTCCAGCTTCTCCTGCTGCGCGTTCGCCGCCGCGTCCAGGCCGGTGAGGAACGTCGAGACGTCCTCCCGGGCCTGCTCGGCATCGGCGTCCAGCCCGGTCAGCTCGAAGAACCGCCACTGGCGCAGGATCGGCGTGACCACGTCGTCATGGTGGATGCGCAGGTTGTAGATGCCGGCGCGGGCGATCTGGATGGCCTTGCGGCGGAAGTCGCGGATCCCGACCCCGGGCATCTGGAAGCCGAGGATCTCGTCGCGGATCGCCTGCACCGTCCGGGACGGCTCGAGCTCCAGCGCCGCCGCGACCATGTTCCGGTAGAAGATCATGTGCAGGTTCTCGTCGGTGGCCACGCGAGTCAGCAGCTTCTCCGCGTACGGCTCCGCGCAGGCCCGGCCGGTGTTGCGGTGGCTCACCCGGGTCGCGAGTTCCTGGAACGACACGTAGGCCATCTCGCGCAGCGCGAAGGCGTCCTCCCGGTCGAAGCCCGAGCTCATCGCGAACATCCGGTCCCGCTCCAGGCCGACCGGGTCGGCGCCGCGGGTGACCATCAGGTAGTCGCGCATCGCGATCGCGTGGCGGCCCTCCTCGGCCGTCCAGCGGTGCACCCAGGTTCCCCAGGCGCCCTCCTTGCCGAAGCCCTCCGCGATCAGCCGGTGGTAGCTCGGGAGGTTGTCCTCGGTGAGGAGGTTGAGCTCGAACGCGATCCGCGCGGCCGCCGGTAGCGTCGACTGCTCGGCCTCCCAGGGCAGGGCGTCGAAGTCGCGGCCCAGGCTCCAGGGGACGTATTCGTGAGGCATCCACTCCTGAGCCACGCTGAGGTGCCGGTTGACGTTGGCCTCGGCGACGGGCTCCAGCTCGCGGAGCAGATCCAGGTCGGTGGGGGATCTCATTGGGAAACAGTTCCAGAACGGGGGCCTCTCAACCATGGCCACCGGGTGTGGATTCCCGATCGTGGGACTGTTCCGCGGGATCAGTCCGTGCCGCGCACCCCCGGTGCTCACATGAAACTCTCATGCTGCTCCGATGGACTTCGGGGCCGGGAGCCACCCCCGCTAGGAGGCCGACATGGTGCGAACCCCGCGGGTGCTCGTCGTCGACGACGAGCCGAACATCGTCGACCTGCTCCGGATGGCGCTGCGCTTCCACGGCTTCGAGGTGCTGACCGCCGCCACCGGCCGGGCGGCGCTGCGCCTCGCCGTCGACGAGTCGCCGGACCTCGTCGTCCTCGACGTGATGCTGCCCGACGTCGACGGCTTCGAGGTGTGCCGCCTGCTGCGGGCCGGCGGCCGGGACGTGCCCGTCGTCTACCTGACCGCCCGCGACGCGCACCGGGACAAGATCGCCGGCCTGACCTACGGCGGCGACGACTACGTCACCAAGCCGTTCGCCATCGACGAGCTCGTCGCCCGGGTCCGGGCGGTGCTGCGCCGGAGCAGCCCGCCGGACACCGACGAGGGCCCCGGCGAGGCCGAGACGCTGCGTTTCGCCGACGTCGAGCTGGACCCCGACACCCACCTCGTCACCCGCGCCGGCGAGGCCGTCGAGCTGTCGCCGACGGAGTTCCTGCTGCTGCAGTACTTCCTGACCAACCCCCACCGGGTGCTCTCCCGCCCGCAGATCCTCGACGCGGTGTGGAGCCCCGGTTTTGAGGGTGAGCCGACGGTCGTCGACCAGTACGTCAGCTACCTGCGCCGCAAGCTCGGCCGCCACGGCCCGGCCCTCATCCACACCCAGCGCGGCTTCGGCTACGCGCTGCGGCTGCCGCGCTCGTCATGACACTGCGGCTGAAACTGATGGCGGGCCTGGTGGCCCTGTGCGCGCTGGGGCTCGCGACCGCCAGTGCGGCCAGTGCCCTCGCGCTGCGCTCCTACCTGAACGACCGGGTCGACCAGCAGCTCACCCGCCGCGAGCTGCTGGGCGGGATGCCGCTGGCGTCCCTCGTCGCCGGGGCGGGGGCGCTGCGCCCAGGTCGCCTCGAACGCGCCGCCGGCCCCACCGACTACGTCGTGGAGGTCCGCCGCGCGGACGGGCGGATGCTGCGGGTGACCGGCTCGGCCAGCGCGGCGTCGCCGACGACCTGGCTGCTCGACGCGGCGGCGAGCGCCGGCCAGGGCCGGGCCGGGACGTCCTCGCTGTCGTCGCCGTTCACCGTCACGGCCGGCGGCGACCGCTACCGCGCGGTGCAGCGCACGCTGCCCGAAGGGTCCCGGGTACTGGTCGCGCTGCCACTGCGCCCGATCACGGAGACGGTGCGCCGACTGGTCCGGGTCGAGGCCGCGGTCGGCGCCGCCGTCCTCGTGATCATGGCGGTGCTGGCCTGGTTCTGGCTCAGTCGTGGTCTGCGCCCGCTGCGGCAGATGATCGGCACCGCGTCCGCGATCGCCGCCGGTGACCTGGATCGCCGCGCCCCCGCGGGCCAGGCGCGATCCGAGACCGGCCAGCTCGCCGCCGCCCTCAACGCGATGCTCGGCCAGATCCAGACCGCGTTCGCGGACCGGATCGCCTCCCAGGAGCAGGAACGCCGCTTCGCCGCCGACGCTGCCCACGAGCTGCGCACCCCGCTGACGTCCATCCGCGGCTACGCTGACCTGCTGCGCTCCGGCATGGCTCCGCCAGCCGACGCGGACACCGCCCTACGGCGCATCCAGGAGGAGGCCGTCCGGATGGGCACCCTCGTCGACGACCTGCTCTACCTGGCCCACCTCGACGAGCTGGCCCACCCGTCGGAACCTGACCCGTCGGAATCCGGTCCGTCGGGGCGCAGTGCGCCGCGGCGTACCGCGAGCTCGCCGCCCCGCACCGAGCTCGACCTCGCCGCCGTCGTCCGGGACGCGGTCGCCGACCTGCGCGCCGCCGCCCCCGACCGCCCGGTGCACGCGGACCTCCCGACGACCTGCCCGGTCCTCGGCGACGCCGACGCGCTGCGCCAGCTCGTCGGCAACCTCCTGACCAACGCCCGCGTCCACACCCCACCCGACACCCCGGTCGAGATCCGCCTGCGCTCGATCCCCCCGGCGGCGACCGACACAGCCACACCGGCGGGCCTGGGCGCCGTGCTCGACGTCGTCGACCGGGGTCCGGGGATGGCGGCCGAGGTCGCCGAGCACGTCTTCGACCGCTTCTACCGTGCGCCGGACAGCCGGGCCAGTGGCCGCGGCGGCAGCGGCCTCGGGCTGTCGATCGTCGCCGCGACGGCGCGGGCCCACGGCGGCCTCGTCGAGGTCACCAGCATCGTCGGCACGGGAACCGCGTTCCGCGTCCTGCTCCCCGGCCCCGGGGCAGCTTTTGGATCATGATGCGGGGGGCCGGTCGGCGACAGGCGGGCGAGCGCCGTAGAGGGCGGCCAGCGCCCCGGCCGCGTGAGCGAGGGCGTCGCGCAGCTCGGGTGGGTCGAGAACTTCCAGATCGGGGCCCAGGGTGAGCAGCTCGCCGGTGGCGTGACGGACGGACTCGATCGGGACGCGGGCGCGGACCCAACCGTCCGGTTCGGGTGCGCCGGCGGTGTCCCGGATGGCCCGGCTGACGGCCGGCGCCAGGCGGTACGGGGCCATCGTCAGGCCGGTCGGTGACAGTCGGACGGTGGCCTCGGCGCGGTAGACACCGGCCTCGTAGCGGCTGGTCCAGCCGGCCCAGTAGCCGGCGAGATCGAAATCGGCGGGACGGTCGAACCGCTCGTCGGTCGCTGTCAGGGAAAGGATCTTCCCGACGCGGTACGTCCGCGGTTCCGTGGGGCTTTCGTCGGGTGGGGTGGCCGGAACGGCAACCGCGATGAGGTACCACGTGCCGCTCTTGAGGACGACGCCGAGCGGGTCGAGGAGGCGTTCGACCTCCCGCGGTGCTCGCCAGCGCTGGTAGCGGACCCGGATGCGGCGCTGCGCCCACACCGCGGCGGCCACCTCGGCGAGCGCGGGGGTCCGCTCGGTGGCGCGGAACCAGCCGGGCGCGTCGAGGTGGAAGCG
>NZ_JALKFU020000458.1 GCF_023242965.2 Frankia sp. AgKG'84/4 | reverse complement strand
CGGCGGGGCCGGCCAGCCTCGGGTCCGCCCTGGCCGCGACCGGCGCCGAGGCCGGGCTGCCTTGCCATTGGGCCCGCACGGCGTCGAGAAGCAGGCCCTGAAGGTCCTCCCGCAGCGCCTCCAGCTGGCCCGCAAGCTCGCCACGCAGGTACTGGCGGGTCGCCGCCTCGCTCTGGGCCAGGCGCAGTCCCGCGACCTCGCGGGTGAGGAACTCGGTGTCTTCGCGCATCCGCCCGGCGGCCGCGCGGTCCTCCGTCAGCGCCGCCCGGTCACGGTCGTCCTGGCGGTTCTGCGCGAGCAGGATCAGCGGCGCCGCGTACGCGGCCTGGGTCGAGAAGGCCAGGTTCAGCAGGATGAACGGGTAGGGATCCCAGCGCATCAGCGGCACCGCGATGTTCAGCGCGATCCAGACGATCACAACTCCGGTCTGGATGCCCAGGTAACGGCCAGTGCCCAGGAAACGGGCGAAGGTCTCCGCGACGCGGGTGACCCGCTCTCCGTCCACTCGGGGAAAAAACGTGGTGCGGGTGGGACCGGGTAGGTCGAGGCGTTCGGATCGGGCGCGGCGGTCCGTGGATCGCGATGCGGTGATGGCCATGGAAGCTCCCCATCCGCGCGCGGGCGACTGCACACCCCTTGCGCGCACTTCTCGAGCGGGCCGCGGGCATCGTCGCCAGGCGGCCTCGGGTCGGCACGACATCGATCGACCGCACCTGCTCGTGCACTGCCCCGTTCCGCCGCGCTTGGCTGGGAACGTCTGGGCCGCCGACTCGTCGACATTCGCCGATCGGCACGCGAGGACCTGAGGCCCGCCGCCCGCAGAGTCGGGTATCGCGAGAGATCGCCGAATGGCGAACGGAAGACGGCCGGAATTCGAGCAGTGCCCCGGGGAATCGTCGACCCCGGGTTCGTGGACGCGGGCTGGGCGCGTGACGCGCTCTGGCCTGGATCAGCCTCGGCTGGCGTCGTCCACTAGCAGGAAGCGGCCGTTACTTGAGCACCCGCCAGGACTCACAGCGGCCACCTCCTCGCGCTGGTCCTCCGTAGAGGAAGTTTCGGGGGCCTGTCAAGGATAACCGGGTACTGGTCGGACCGGTCTGCCGGGGCGCCCGTGACCTCCGTCGCGAAGACGTCACCCCAGGCATTCGCGGGACTGCCGAAGTCGACGGGTATTCATCAGCGTAACTAGCTGCTGACGGATCGCGGTGGGTTCACCCGGTGGCTGCTGCCGGAGCATTGCGGCGCCGGGGTGGGGTATGGCCGGGGCCGAGGTCGGGCGAGGTGGTGGGAGGAACGCGGTGAAGATCAGTGGATGCGCCAGCTGCGGGCAGCTCGTCTTCTTCGAGAACACGGCCTGCCTGCGGTGCGGCGTACCGCTCGGATTCGATCCGGGCACCGGAAAGGTGATCACTCTCGTCGCGGAGCCGCCGGGTGCGGACGGCGGCGAGCTGTTCCGGGAGCTGCCTCCGGTGGCGGTTGTCGCGGCCGGGTTGGGCGCGGCGGACAGCGGTGGCGCGCCGGTACACCTGACCGAGGGCGGCCGGCCGAGTGAGGCTGACGAGATGGTCCCGGCCGACGGGAGGACCGAGAGCGGCGAGGCGACGGCCGCGGCGGCGGATTTGATCGCGCGCGATCTCGCGGACGCGGTGCCGCCGCGCCGTCGCCGCTGGTACCGGCGCTGCGTGAACGCGGAACTGGCGGCCTGCAACTGGCTGGTCCAGGCGCCGGCCCCGGTCGAGGGTGATGCCGGCGCCCACCCGGGCGGGCTGTGCGCGTGCTGCGGGTTGACCCGGGTCCGGCCCGCGGATACCGACCCGGTCGGCCGGGAGCGGTTCGAGCGGGCCGAGGCAGCCAAGCGCCGGCTGGTGGCGCAGCTGCTCGAGCTGGGACTTCCGGTCGTCCCGAAGAGCATCGACCCTGCCGGCGGTCTGGCGTTCGACCTGCTGAACAGCACCGAGCGCAAGGTGGTGACCGGTCACAGCGACGGCGTCATCACGCTGGATCTCGCCGAGTCCGACGATGCCCACCGCGAGCTGGTCCGCACGCAGCTCGGCGAGCCGTACCGCACGCTGCTCGGGCACTTCCGGCACGAGGTCGGCCACTACTACTGGGGTTCGCTGGTCAGCGCCGATCCGGCGCGGTCGGACGCGTTCCGGAACCTCTTCGGCGACCCGGACATCGACTATTCGGCGGCGCTCGACCGTCACTACGCCGACGGGCCGCCGGTGGACTGGCGCGAGACCCACGTCAGCGCCTACGCCACGATGCACCCCTGGGAGGACTGGGCCGAGACGTTCGCGCACTACCTCCACATCCGGGACACGCTGCGAGCGGCCGCCGAGTTCGGGCTGCGCGTCGACGGTCCGGATCTTGACGCCTTCGGGGTGCCCGCCCACCGGCACGCGGCCGAGCCTGGCCGCCCCGGTGGGCTCGGCGGGCACCGCGACACCCCGTCGCCGTCGGCCGTGGACATCATCGCTCAGTGGCTGCCGCTCACCTACGCGCTCAACGCGATCAACCGCAGTATGGGGAGAGAGGATCTCTACCCGTTCGTACTGACGCCCGCCGTGCAGGCGAAGCTCGCCTTCGTGCACAGCATGATCGGCACCACCGCGATCGGTGCGACAGCTGTCACCGCCGCGATGGTGGCCGAGCCGGATACAGGGGCCGCAGCATCGGGATGAACGTCTTTACCGTCGGATCGTCCGTCACCGGCTGTGGGCCGCCCAACGCGACGAAGCCATGCCGGGCGTACAGCCGGCGGGCCGGCTCGTTGCGCGGCGCGACCCACAGCTTCACCGCTTCGGCGCCGGCGCGGCACGCCCAGTCCACCGCGGCCAGCACCAGGGCGTCCGCCGCGGCGCCGCCGCGGGCCTCCGGTGCCACCCACATAGCCGCCAGCTCACGCAACCAGGCCCGGCGGGACGGGGTGAGGCCCTGCACCATGCCGATGGCCTCGCCGGTCCGCTCTGCGATCACGACCACGTTCCGCGTCGAGGCCGCGCCCTCGCGGGCCAGCCGGGACCAGGTCGACGCCGGCTCGCGGCCGACGATGTCCCTGGTCTGCCAGAACGCCGCGGGCGCGTCGGTGAGCGCGGCGAGGCGCAGCCGACGCAGCAGCGGTCCCTCGTCGGACGCGATGTGTCGCGTTCGGATCTCAGTGCCGTCCGTCACGAGTTCCCGCCCCTCTCGGACCTGTTAGGCACGAGAAGGAGTGTCCACGCACGGATGTCCTACGGACACCCTTATCGCCTGTCTTGCGATGAGACCGTTGCGCGACCGACGCTTGGCGTTGTGCGTAATCGGCGCGACCTTTAGCCCAAACGGCTCCCAGGCGGCCTCGCGATCACCGATACTGATCAAAGCGGCGGGACGGCGGAGGAGTTCGCTGGAGATGATCCATCGTGGGTAGGCCCGTCTCGGTGATCGTGCGGCAGGACGGCCCTTCGTGGTCGGCCTGGTCGCCGCAGTGCCCTGGCCTCGCCATGGTGCAACCGGCGGCGGCGGAGCCGCGCACGGTCCTGCCCGAGGTTCTCGCCTGGTATTTCGGTGAGGACACGGAAATCGACCCGCAGGTGCACCACGAACGTGACCTACAGGGTGTCATTGTCCGTATCGCGCAGGACGACCACCTGTACGAGCGGGAACTGGTCGCGCAGCGGCTTGGTGAGGCGATCGAGGAGGCCGGTCTGCGGGCGAGCCTTCGTGGCGGACCCGTCAGCGGCGGCCAGGTCACGCTGGTCTGCGCCCTGCAGTCCGACCGGGTCTCATGGCTGGCCGCCCAGATGGAGCGGGACGACGCCGTCGTCGTATTGCTGCCGGTCGCTGAGACGATGCTGTGGGCCGTCCGGTTCGGCGCTGGTCGTGAAGGTGAGGGTGCGGCGGTATCGGTGTCGGCATATCCGCCGCAGACCACTCTCGGCGAGGTCATGCGCAGCTTCGCCGGCCCACGCCAGCATCTGCGAATCTGACCGTTTCCGGCGGGATCCCACCGCGTTGGCGCGGCGGCGGGTGACCTGTCAACGGCCGACGAGGGGCCCCAGCCACGGCACCGCTTCACAGGCGGAATCGAGGGTCGCCTCTCGCGTCGCGTACTCCCAACCGGAGAAATAGCTGACCGGTGTCCACGTGCCCATGTCCTCCGCGTCCCGGCGAAACTCCTCGAACCCGAACGTTCCGTCGGGACGCTTGAAGACGTCGACGCAGCGGTCGGCATCTGGGGTCTGGTGGCTGGCGAGTACCCGCCATGATTTGTCAAGGGATAATGCCCCGTGGAGTGGTGTAGATCGGTTCGCGTTCCGCTCTGCGTCTTTCGCTATTATGCGGCCTGAATAT
>NZ_JALKFU020000457.1 GCF_023242965.2 Frankia sp. AgKG'84/4 | reverse complement strand
GCGCGCACCCGCCCGACGGCCAGGACCCCGACCGCTACAGAGAATCATCTAACCGACGATCTCAAACACCTTCTGAGGCGCCGCTAGCCGGCACGTGAAGGCAGGGCCTCCTGACACCCCGTTGGTGTGAGTCCATTCGGCGGGCAGGAGGCCCTGCCGCAGCGCTACCGTCAGTCGCTGGTCCGCGCGTGCCTACGACTCGCGTGCGGCGGCGGGAGTTGACCTCCGGCCGGGTCAGCATCGGCACCGGCGGCAGCGGCACGTCGTCACGATCGAGGGCTACCCGCACGCGGCTGCCCACCTACGACTCGGACTACACCCCGCCGGCCCGACAGGGCGGCAGACGGGAACGCCGGTCTGCCTGGCCGACTGGGCTCAGGACAGCCGGACGGAGCCGTCAGGGGCGTAGACCTCGTCGGAAGAGATGATGTGAAACGGCGGGCAGACGCCCGACGAATGGTGGGCGGCGGCCTCCAGGGCGAGGCGCACGCGGTGCTCCGGGTCCTGGCCGCGGGTGCTGTGCAGCGAGCCGCAGGCGTACTCATCGCCGCTGCCGACCGCGTAGTACTCGTCGACGCTGCGCCCGATCTGGTAGTCCGAGTCGACGCGGTAGAGATGCCCGCGGATCCCCACGAGGAACAGCCCGCCGCTCTCGCTGCCGGAGTCGTTGCGGGCGAAGCCGCCGTCGCGCAGACAGTCACGGACCACGGCGATGAAGTCCGTCGCCATGAACCGATCCAGATCCCAGTCCTGGGGGGACGGCGGAACCAGGCTGTAACGCAGCAGTTGGCCCATCCGGAACGAGTCGGTGAAGCCCATGATGAACTCACCGTTACGGAATACCTTGGTATCCGCGCGCACAGTGATGGACCAGCCGGCTACACCGGCGCTGTCCCCACCGATCACGACCCGGCCGCCCTGCTGTACACCGACGATGCAGGTCACGAAGCGGAATGCTACCGGTTCAGGACGCAGCCAGATGCCCCACCCGTTGCCGTCCGCCGCCTTCGTCACGGACCGTCCCGAACGCCCCGACCGATGTCGGCTTGACGACCCCGGCGCACTCCCCCCGACGGGCCGTCGTAGAACCGCGACGAGGATAGGTGACGCGGCGCTCGGGACGGCGCCGGCGCGACGACGACACCGGCCTGGCCGGGGAGAAGGGCATACGACCATGGGGATGAAGCGGTTCATGTCACGGCTCGGAGTGGGCAGCGCCGAGGTGGAGACCGTGCTCGACCGCCCGGACACACAGCCGGGCACCGTGGTCACGGGCCTGACCACGGTCACCGGTGGCAAGGTCGACCAGGAGATCGAGAAGATCCTCGTCGCGCTGGAGGCGACCGTCGAGGTCGACCGCGGTGACGAGACCTGGTATGAGCAGGTCACCTTCGGTTCGCAGCAGATCGGCGGTGGTTTCACGATCCACCCGGGGCAGCAGGTCAGCGGCCGGTTCGAACTGCCCGTGCCGTGGCAGACCCCGATCACCGACGTCGGCGGCTGGCACCTGCGCGGCATGAAGATCGGCGTGCGGACGACTCTGGCGATCGCCGGCGCCGTCGACCCCGGTGACCTTGACCCGGTCGGCGTGCACCCGCTGCCGATCCAGGAGGCGGTGCTCGCGGCGCTGGGCGACCTCGGCTTCCACTTTCACAGCGCGGACGTCGAGAAGGGCCGCCTCGCCGGCTCCGAGCTGCCCTTCTACCAGGAGATCGAGATGCGCCCGGGTAGCGGGCACTCCCGGCGGATCCGCGAACTGGAGGTGACCTTCCTCGTCGACGGCGCCGGCATGGACGTCGTGCTGGAGGCCGACCGCCGCGGCGGCCTGCTCTCCGCCGGCGGCGACGAGCTGAGCCGCTTCCGCGTCGCCCACCACGACCTGGACCGCCGCGCGCTCGCCGGCCTGCTCAACCAGCAGTTGGAACACCTCGGCCGCCGCCGCGGGCTGTTCCGCTGACACTCCGGGCCGGGCGGCACCGCGGGCACGACGTACGGTGCGGGGGTCTTCACGGAGAACAATGATCGGCGGTCTTGGCCGGAGCTTTCCCAACCCGTCCGCACACGCAGCGCGAGCGGCGTAGCGTCCCAGTGGTCATCGGGCACCTCGGGGATGACATCGGTAGATGTCCCCACGGGGCGCGAAACCACTGTCGTTCGGGGACGAGCACGCGTCGCATGACCATGCCAACAGCGGATGCTCTCAGCAAAGAGATCGTCACCAGGATCTTCCGTTCACCGGAACGCCGGGGCTGGGAGTTCACGCCTCCGGGTGGCGGCCGCCGGGGCAGTGGTAGGCCGGCGGCGCACGGATGCTGGCCGCCTTCCACTTCCACCGGCTTCTCACCGCTCCCCGCCCGCCCGGGTGGAGGGGCGCAACCGGGAGCGCGGTCATGCCTCCTGCCGCCAGAGCGGTGTGACCTCAACGCGGGTGAGGCGCCAGCCGTCCTGGGTGCGGAGCGCCTGGAACGCGAAACGCAGGCCGACGAGCCTCGAGAGCGAGGGAAAGACCGTCCTCGCCGGGAAGTACGCGACAAGCTCATTCGCCGTCATGGTGGCGCGGTCCCCGTCAAGCTCGACGAGCATGTCGGTGATCAGATGCTGGGAATTTTCGTTGTCGTCGCTGGTGCGCCGCGCATACTCGAGTATGTCGTTGATCCCCGTGGCGCCGCCGCGAGCGCTGTGGATGACGGCGTCCTCGTGGAAGATCACGCGTCCCTCCTTGTCGTCGCCGGTGTCCAGCCAGCGCCCAAGCTGACTGACCAGGGCCGCAAGTTCCGCTCGATCGGTGATGTCCCTCAGATGAGGCACGGTGCTCCTTCATGCTCCTGCGCCGAACGGCCGTCTCAGGCTAAGAGTTCAAGTCCGCTTGAGGTCAACTCCTTCCCTCGGCGAACCGCCGTCGTTTGACTTCGTATCGCTCGCATGGTCAGGCGGGATCGACTGCGGCTAGGATCGGCCGCGAAATCCGGTTGCTGACCAGGGCCACCTGGTTTTGCCTGTCGTGGTATGCGGGTTCTGGTGACTGGTGACCGTGCTGCCACGCCGCGCAGCGACAGAAACGTGAGTCCCGGGAATGTCGACTGACCCATACCGGACTCGGCACGACGCCACTCGGGTCGTTTTCCAGAGACCGCGGGACCAAACGAGGTCCTGTACCGCGCCACCGCCGACGGTAACGTGACCAACTACCGGGTGTACAAAGAGGACGGGTTACCCGCGAAAAGAGTGGGCGTCACAGGACGGCCGCACGGCGGTCGGCCTCAAAAGATAGCGCAAGGCCACTGGCAACGTTATCTCACGAGCCGAGGAGATGATGAATCTCGTCAATGTCGCCGATTTGTTCATCAATGATCGAGAGAGGAGGCTGCCCGAGCTTGACCTGCTGGCCGATTTGCTGGGGAAAAGCTGGACCATCGCCCTGTCCCAGGGTTTTCCGTCGACGCGGGACCCACAAAGCCGGGCGGGTCAGGAGCCGTCGCGGTAGCCGACGGTGATGTCGCCGGCGAACGTGGAGGCGCTCAGGCGGCGCGGGGCGTGCGGGTCCCGTCCGATCGAGACGTCCCGGGTGCCGGCGCTGGTGTGGAGGTCGGTGTGGTAGGACGGGGCGTCGGGCGGCAGGTACACCTCGACCGATCCCGCGGCCGTGTGCAGGGTGATGTCGTCCGGGGCGGTGGCGGCGTCGAGGAACACGTCGCCGGCGGAGGTCGAGGCGTCCACCCGCTGGGCGTGGGAGTCGGCGATGTGCACGTCACCGGCGCTGCTGGTGGCCTCGAGGTCGCCGCCTGGGCGGTCGACGGTCACGTCACCACCGGTGGCGTGCAGTCGCACGGGGCCATCGAGGCCGGCGGCCGCGATGCTGCCCTCGGAGGTGTCCGCGTCAACGCGGACGCCGGCGGGCACCCGCAGGTAGAGGGTCGCCGAGCAGTCCCAGAAGGGCCGGCAGCGGCGCGAGACCCGCACGGTGTCACCGTCGACGCGGGTGTCCAGGGTGGGGAGGCGAACGAAGCCGGCGAGTCTGGCGACCACCTCGATGGCCGGCGGGGTGGCGGAGGTCGAGGTCGTCGCGCCCGCGGGGAGCCGGACACCCTCCACGGCCGTCTCGCCGGGGCCGTAGAGAAAGACGTCGCTGCCGCCGCCGTCGACGACGAGACGGGTGATGGAGGCGGGCAGGACGCGGGTCTCGACGCGCCGGTCGCGGCCGGTGGTGCTCTGCAGGACGACGACCGCCGCGAACACGGTGCACACGATCGCGGCGACGGCACCGGCCAGCACGAGGCCGAGGCGTCCGGCCCGGCCGGGCCGGACGGGATCCGGGCCGGCCACGGGTGGGAACCCGCC
>NZ_JALKFU020000456.1 GCF_023242965.2 Frankia sp. AgKG'84/4 | reverse complement strand
GGACGGGCGCGGTGGCCGCGCCGGTGGTCGCCGGGCCGGCGGGGCCGGCGGCTGCGGTCACCCCGCGCAGCGGTGTCACGCAGACGTCGGTCGGTCCGGAGTCGTCGTAGCCGGCCGTGGCGAGGGCGGCGCCGAGGCCCGCCGGGAGGCTGACGGGGGTGAGCTGGAAGGTGGGTCGCAGCCCCTCGGTGGCGTAGAAGTCGGCGACAGCGGCAATCGCGGCGGGGACGTCGGGCACGTCGCCGTGCGCCCAGACGGAGTTGCCGCGCCGGGACGCGCCGGCCGACGCGCGCAGGGTCCAGCCGTGATGATCGTGCACGCGCAGGGGCGGCCAGGCCCGGTGCGCCGCGGCCTCGAGCTCACGGGCCAGTTCCGCGTCCGCGGTGGACAGACTGGCGCGGGGGGCGACGAGCGGGTCGGACGGCTGGGATGGGTCACCGTCGCCGATCCGGCGGTCATCGGTCATAGGACACCCCGACGGACCCGTCCGTCTGCGCGCCCGTGGCGCGCCGAACAGGTCATGCGAAACTGCCCGGCCACATCAGCCACCATGCCGAGGCTACCGACCGGACGGCGCCCGTGGCCGGCGGCCTCACTCCTACCGGCGGTGGTGGTGCATCCCCCGCCCCCGGCACCTATGACCGAATGTCAATATTTCATGTTTATTGCACTTTTGTTCCCTCCCGGCCAGAGGATCATCGCCGGGGGCCCGACCGGCGCCCGCGGCGCTGGCGAACACGGCCGCCGGATTACGGCGGCAGGTGCACAAGCCTTTCCCGGCCCGGCGCGTTCTGGGCGGGAGATCGTTCGTCCGTGCACCGCGTGACCGGACACGATTCGCCACGACGGCGACCGCCCAGAGCCCGCGAAAGAAAGATCAAAACCGGAAACCTCCGCGAAACACCACGTGGAGCCACGGTGGCGACCACGTTGCCAGCCCGTCATCGTCACCCTGCGACGCGATCTCCCTTCTACTATCAATAGCGAGGAATCCGGAGCGCCCGGTCAGCCCGACCGGAGCGACCGGCTGGCGGCAGCGTCGCCGCCACGTCCTCGCCGGAGACGCCGGCCGACCGCCGCCGACCGGAACGCCGCCATTGCCGCCGACGTTCCCTTCCCGGTCCCGATCCCACCAGGGTCGAGTGGTCTCTTCGTGCGCTTCCCCGGGTCGACTCTCGCAGCGGACCGCACCCTTCGCTACCTTGTCGACACGGTCACGGACCGTAGTGTTATCGGAAGGAAGGACGCGCGGCATGCCGCAGTCGAGCGGACCCCCACCGGACCGTGGACCCCACCACGGTTCCTCGGGTCCGAACGGTCCATCCGGCCCCCCAGCCCGACGAGCGCCCAGCGAGTCGCTCAGCATTCCCCCGGCCCGGACCCCGCCGGACGACCGCCCCGAGGACTACCCCACGGAGCCGCCCGCCCAGCCCCCCCTGGACCGCTGCGACCTTGGTCCCGTCAGCGCTCCGACCGCCAACCTCCTGTGGGCCGCGGGCGGCCTCGCGGACCTGACCCGGCTGGCCGTCCTGCGGCCCCGGGCACCGTTCGCCGGCTCCGCGTCCCAGGCGATCGAGCCGGCGGGCGGACCGTGGCGGCCCGCCGCGGCGCAGCCCGGCCCATCGTGCGCCGCTCCCGCGAACCAGGCCGCCCGCTGGCTGACCATGCTGGACGGCCGAACCGCGTTCGCCGCCCTCACCACCTCCGACCCGGCGGCCAGATCGGCCGGCACGGGCGACCAGGCGGACCATGGCCGTCGGCCGGGCGGCGGACGGGGCGCGCAACCCGCGGCGCCGGGCCGGTCGGACCGCCGGTACGCCGGGGTCGCGGTGATGACCGCGATACTCGCCGACGGCCAGATCATGGAAGTCTCCGACGTCCTCGCGGCGAGCCCGGTGCGGCTCGCGCTGGAACGCGCCGAAGACCTGCTCGGGAACCTGCTTGACGCGAACGAGCGGACGCCACCCGCGCACATTCTCGCCCAGACCGCCCGGCTACGCCGCGGCCTCGAGCGGCTCGGCCGGCGCTCGATCCCGGGGGCCGACGTCCGCCGCCGCGACGTGCTGGCCGGCCAGGTGGCCGTGCTCGGCGGCGACGCGGCCTTCAAGCTCGGCGACATCGCGACGGCCCGGTCACTGACGACCCTCGGCTACCAGACCGGCCGCCGCGCCGCGGAGGGACCGCTGCGCGGCTCCGCCCGGGAGGTCGCCGCCGTCAACGAGTTCTACGCCGGCCAGCCCGTCGAGGCCCTGCGCCTCGCCCAGGACGGGCTGGTCCACGTCGACGACGGGCCGGTGCGGGCCCGACTGATCTGCCAGGTGGCCCGGGCCCTCGCCGCCCTCGGCGATGTGCGCGGCGCCGCCCAGGCCCTCGACGAGGCGTACGACCTGGCCGATCTGATTCCGCCGGACCAGTGGGGGCGCCCGGGCCTGGGTTTCGACACCTTCAACCCGGTCGAGGTCGCGTACCACGCCACCACCGCGTTCTGTCTGCTCGGTCGCCCGCGGACCGCCGAGGAGCACGCGGAGCTCGCGCTGGGGAAACTCGACACGATGGACGTCCCGGGCTTCCGCTCGGTGATTCGGCTCGACCTCGCGCTCGCGCTCGCCAGCCGGGGCCGCCTCGAACTCGACCGGGTCTGCGCGCTGGCCACCGAGGCGATCGAGATCTCCTGGGGCCGGACGGTCACGTCCGTCTCCACACGGGCCGACCAGGTGCTGACCGCCACCCGGGCGCACGTCGAGGTGCGCGCGGTACGCGAACTCGCCCTGCTGGTCCGGGAGTGGCAGCGGTCCGCCGTCGACCAGCGCCCTGCGCCCGGCGCCGTCACGGTGCCGAACCTGACCTTCTGACGCGGTCCCGACCGTCGAGCCGGCCCGGTACCGGCGCCCGGCACCGCGCCGGCGAGCCATCCGTGGGCAGTACGGCCCACGGATGCAGCAGCGCCGCCATGCCCAGCGCCCAGGCGAGGCCCAGCAGGTAGCCGCCGAGCACGTCCGAGAGGAAGTGCACGCCCAGCCCGAGGCGGGCGAATCCGGTCACCGCGACCACCACCGCCGCCCCGGACCACCAGAGCACCCCGGGCCGTCGCCCGGTCACCGAGCCGACAGCGACCAGCAGGACGACAGCCGCGACCATGACCCCGAACGCGTGCCCGGAGGGGAAGCTGTACCCGCTGGCGTGTGCCACCGGATCGACCGGCACCGGCCGGGGCCGGGCGACCAGCTCCTTGCAGCCGCGGGCCAGCAGGCCACCGACTTCGACGGTCACCAGCACGTACAGGGCGAGCCGGCGGGTCGGAGCTGGGTCGGCGATCCCCCCGCGCCGCGACCGCTGCCACAGCCAGCCGGCGCCGAGCACCGCGACCACCCGGAACACCGTCGGATGGAACACCTCGCTGACCCGCGACAGCGCGGCCACCCCTGTCCCCGACGGGACCAGCCACCGCACGAGGGCGCCCGCAACACGACCATCAGTCCTGATGATCGGGGACCAGCCGAGGGCGACCACGACCGCGAGTACCAGGAAGACCACCGCGGCGGCAGCCGCGACCCGGCGGACGTCGCGGCCGGGCGCAGGCAACTTCGCCACCCTCCCTCCCATCCGGCGCCGGGCATTCCCGCCACGTCGCCGCAGGCCGGCGTACCCGGACGGGCATGCCTTATAGCGGGTGGCAGGCCCGTCCGCCCGCGTTTCGGCGAGCCGGCCCGTGCGGGCGTTGGTGACGCGTGTCATTCTGGTCGGACCCGCCGGACCGGTCCGGCGGGCCGCGTCCCGGCATCGACCGGTCCTGCCATCGGGTGACGATCCGGTGGACGGCCGCCGCGCCCGGTTGTTCAGTTCGTCCGGCTCCATCGCCTGGGCGCCTGATCGGAGGGGAGACCCTTGGACATCGCGGAGGTAGGCGCCGCGTCGGGAGATCCGTCCCGCGGTTCCGCCATGTCCCTCGGGTCTGCGTCCCCCGGGTCTGCGTCCCCCGGGTCTGCGTCCCCCGGGTCTGCGTCTCCCGACTGGTTCGTATCCGCCGACGGGTCCCTGTCCGCCGCATCGCCGGCGACCGACTGGCCGCGAGGGCCCAGCCGGGACGACGGGGCTGCCCTGGGCGCGATCAGCGTCGGCGACTTCCGGGTGGACGCGCGCTACTCTCCGCCCAGCTCCGGCCAGCCGTCGTGGCGGGTCGACGGTCCGTCCACCGGCGGCCCGGCGGGCGCCGCCCGCGACACCGGCCCAGGCTGGTCGGTCGACGGTGTCCCGCAGCGCGAGCAACCGGCCGCGGAGCATCCCCGCGACCCGATCGGCGCCCCACGGCCGAACCAGTGGGCGTACCCGGTGCCCGACCGGCCGGCCCAGCCACCGGC
>NZ_JALKFU020000455.1 GCF_023242965.2 Frankia sp. AgKG'84/4 | reverse complement strand
CGCCCGCGTCGGCGGGGTCGGCGGCCGGGCCGGGCAGGGCGTCGGCGGTCGTCGCCGCGGCCTGCGCATGGTAGGCGGCCGACCACAGGACGAGCAGGTCCCCGCCGAGGCCCAGATGCCGGGCGAGGTCCAGATGCCGGGCGAGGTCCACCTCGGCGCCGGTCGGAGGCGTCTGCGCGCTACCGGGGCGCCCCGGTGGGCCGGGCACCTCCCGGGGGCAGGCTGTCACCCGATAGCCGGCGTCGGTCAGATGCCAGCACAGCCACCGTGCCCACGCCGCGTCCGCGTCAACATGGGAGACGACGACATCCCAGGACAGTCCCGGCGCCGCCGGCCGGGTGGGGCTGTCGGCGATGGGCGTGCCCGTGGGATGCGTCGGCCGCGTCGGGTCGCCTTCGCCACTGGCCTGCTCGCCCCTGGTCACACCGGCAGCCTGCCATGCCGACGCGGCGAGGTCCCGCGGGCCGTCTGGTGGGCGCCGGTGGTGGCTGCTGGACGCGTCTTCGGCTGACTACAGGCCGACGTGGGCGGAGGGGTTGTCGCGGTCGAACAGGCCCCCGGCGCGGATGTAGCCCTCCAGGGAGGCGGCGGAACGCCAGCGGCCCTGGCGCATGATCGACCGGTCGGGGACGCCGGCGCGGGCGGCGGCGGTGGCGAACCCGGAGCGCAGGGAGTGCCCGGCGAAGTCGGCGGGGTCCAGGCCGGCGGCCCCGGCGCGGCGTTGGACGATGCGGGCGACGGAGGCGGGATGCAGCCGGGTGGTGCCGAGGTGGCCGTGGCGGGTGATGGCGCGAAACGCCGGGCCGTCGGTGAGTCCGGTGTGCGCGCTCCAGGCGGCCCAGGCGCGGACCGGGCAGGTGGCGCGGTGCGCGCCGTAGGTCAGTCCGACCAGGGCGCCGGCGCCGTCCTGGTCGGTTTTGGACCGGCGGATCGCCAGGATCAGGCCGTCGGGGGTGGTTTCGATGTCGGTGACGTCGAGGCCGACGAGTTCGGCGCGGCGCAGGCAGCCGGCGAACCCGATGAGCAGCAGCGCCCGGTCGCGCAGGTCGGCGCCCGCGTCGTCGCGTAGGGGTGCGACGACGCGGGTGAGCAGGGCGGTGTCCAGGGCGGCCTTGCGCCGTGGTGGGGCGCCGTGGGTGCGGCGCACCCCGCTCCACACGGCGGCGACCTCGGGGGCGGTGGCGGGGTTGGGATGGCCGGCGAGCTGGTGGGCGACGGAGATCGCGGCGAGCCGGCGGCGGATCGTCGTCGGTTTGTAACCGGCGTCGGCGAGGGCGGTGAGGTAGCCGGCGACGGTCGCGGGGCTCGCGGGCAGCGCCGCCGGTGGGGCCGGCTGACGGTCGCACCAGCCGCGGAACTGACGCAGGTCGCTGTCGTAGGCGCGCCAGGTGTTCGCGGAGCGCGACGCGCGGGCGTAGTCACCGACCCGGCCGGCGAGGGCGACGTCGAGGGTGTCGGGTACCTGGGTGTCGGTGGTGGCGGGGTGCGTGGTGAGGACGGTGCCGACCAGCGGCGCGGCCGGCTCGCCGCCGGCGGCGGGTTCGACGCTCACCACTGCGGCGCGGCGGGCGAAGCGGGAGGGATCATCGCCGTCCACGATATCCGGGCTGCGCGTGGCCAGCGGTGGCGGTGCGTGCTCGCCTCTGCCGCGGGCAGGGCGGCGGGTGAGGTGGCCGGTTCCCGGTGGGTGTCAGCCGGTGTGGAGGTGCATGGCGTGGCGGGTGGCGAGGGTGGTCAGGTCGGGGATGCCGAACTCGGTGACGAAGGTGTCGAACAGGGTGACCTTCGCGGCGCCGAAGCGGCGGAGCTGGTCGCGGTAGGCGGTGGCGGTGAGGAAGCTGTCGGGGCGGCTTTTGGAGTGGAACTTGTCGGCGTACATGACCAGGCGTTCCTCGACGGTCCGCGCGAGATAGTCCGCCGCTGGTAGCGGTAGGGAGCCGGCTTCGATCTCCTCGCGGGTCAGGCCGACGCCGGTGTGGCAGGAGGCGAAGCGGCAGACCGCGGCGGGTTGGCCGTCGGCGGCGAGCAGGTCGTGGCCCAGGACGCCGTGGCGTAGGTACTGGGTGTGGTCGAGGTGGCCGTCGGTGTCGTAGAGGCGGTAGACGCCGATGTCGTGCAGCAGTGCGCCGGTGCGGACCAGGGCGCGGTCGGCGTCGGGTGCGGCGCCGGCGGCGAGCAGGGTGGCGGCGATGTCCCAGACGATGCGGCAGTGGCGGTGCACGCTGGTGAACGCCGCGGTGGTGGGCGCGTGGCGGCGGTGCAGCTGTTCGGCCAGGTCGCCGGCGGTCTCGGTGGTCTCCTCCGGGCCGTGTGCGGTGGTGGTGGCATCGGCCGGGGCGGTGGTGGGGGCGGCGGGACCGGGTGGGGGCGTCCGCCGGCTGGTTGTCGTCATGACGGCGACCGTAGTGGAGTGTCCCGGTCCGCGGCGGGCGGTTTGACGGCCCGCAGGGTGTAGGTCAGGGGCGGGCGGGGGGTGCCGTCGGGGGCGCGGTAGAGACCGTCGGTGCCGCGGCGCAGGTTCGCGGCGCGGGCGAACAGCGTCACGGGACGTTCGTGGACGAACTGGATGTGCAGTCCGGCGCCGGCGACCGCGGTGATGACCTCTCCGAGGGTGTGGTCACATTGCACGGTGACGTTGTCGGTGGTGGCGGCGTCCGGGGCGGCGTAGGAGCCGGCGGTGTGCCAGCGCCGTGGGACACCGGCGAAGTAGTCGCCGATGATGCGCTGGCCGTCGTGTTCGTCGAGGATCTGGGTGATCGGGTGGAACTCGGCGAGGTACAGCGCCCCGCCGGGGGCCAGCAGGGCCGCGGCGGCGCCCGCCCAGCGGGTCAGGTCCGCCAGCCACACCAAGGCGCCGAAACCGGTGTAGACGACGTCGAAGCCGCCGCGGCCGAGGGCGTCGGGGGCGTCGTAGACGTCGGCGACGACGAACCGGGCGGGCAGGGCGAGGTCGGCGGCGAGCTGGCGGGCGGCGTCGATCGCCGCCGGGGAGAAGTCCAGGCCGGTGACCGCGGCGCCGCGCGCGGCCCAGGACAGGGTGTCAACGCCGATGTGGCATTGCAGGTGGGCGAGGCGGCGGCCGGTGACGTCGCCGACCTCGACGGGTTCGAATGGTCGCAGGCTGTCGAGGGACACCCGGAAGCCGTCGACGTCGTACAGGTCGCTGGCCAGGTGCAGCGGCACCCGTTCGTCCCAGAACGCCTGGTTGTGGGCGGCGGCCTGGGTGTGGCTGCCGTCGAAGGGTGTTCCCTGGGCGGGCGCCTGCGGGTGGGGCGGTGCCTGCGGGTGGGGCGGGCCGGCGGGCGGGGGGCTGTTGTCGGGGTGTGCGGCCATGACGCGGCGGGTGTCCCTCCAGGGGTGTGGGGCCCGGGTGGCCCTCGGCGCGGGCCGGGGGGTTACGCGACGTGCTGGCGGGCGCGGGGCCGGCGTGCCCAGGCCGTGTCCAGGGTGCGGGTGTACAGGTCGGTGGAGCGGGCGCCGGCGACGGCGATGGTGCGGTCGACGACGACGAACGGGATGCCGGTGACGCGCATGTCGTGGGCGGCGCGCTGGTCGGCGAAGACCCGTTCGGTGTAGGCGTCGCCGTCCAGGACCCGGCGCACCTCGGCGGCGGGCAGGCCGACGGCGGTGAACACCTCGACGGCGACGTCGGGGGCGAACACGTCACGTGCCTGCGCGAAGTGGGCGTGGTGCAGCGCGCGCACCGCCTGGGCCGCCTCGCCGGCGTCGCCGGCGAGGTGCAGCAGCCGGTGCAGGTCGAAGGTGTTGCCGTTGCGCCGGTCGCCGCGGTAGCCCAGGCCTTCGTCGCGGGCGGCGTCGGCGACGCGGTGTTCGCGTTCGCACAGTCGCGTGCGGGGGGTGTCGGGGAACTTGCGGGCGAGCGCGTCGAGCAGCGCCTCGGAGCCACCGCGGGGCAGGGTCGGGTTCAGCTCGTAGGAGTGGAAACGCACGACGACCTCCTCGCGGTGCGCGAATGCGGCGAGCGCCCGGTCGAACCGGGCCCGCCCGACGTAGCACCACGGGCAGACGACGTCACTCCAGATGTCCACACGCACGGCGGACCACCATCCTCTTCGTCACCGCGATCCGGTCGCGGCTGCCGGGCTTCGGCGAAGGGCACGTGGCGTGCGCCGGTGGCCCTTCGACGTCGCCACCGCACCGAGTGAACACCACCGTTGCCACCCGGGTGGGCGGCGGTGAAGGTGACGATCGGCGCACACCCCGGCGGGTGAGATCCGCGCCGAGGTGCCGCACGGCGCCGGCCGGCACCAGCGGTGCCGTGGGGGGCTCCGGTGTGGTGGGCGGGTGGGGTCTCAGGCGGTGTTCGCCGGCGCGTCGTGGAGGGCCGGGGCCGGCACCGCCGCGGGGGCGGGGG
>NZ_JALKFU020000454.1 GCF_023242965.2 Frankia sp. AgKG'84/4 | reverse complement strand
CCGGGGTGCTGCCGGCGCTGACCCGCGGGGCGGTGGCCGGCGCCCGGGGCTGGCCGCAGGTCCTGATGACGCCGACCGAGCATCCGGCGCGGGAACTCGCCGGCCAGCTCGCCGGGGCGGCCGGACTGTCCGTGCTCGCCGCGGCCCGCCTCGACGTCGTCGCCGACCCGGCGAGCTTCGTCGGTGCCCTTACGGACCTGCTCGCGCTGCGACCCGCCGGCGCCGGTGGGGCCGCCCGGCGGGTCGTGATCGTCGTCGACCAGTTCGAGGAGACGTTCACACTCTGCGCCGACGAGCGGGAACGCACCGCGTTCATCCGCGCGCTCGTCGCCGCTTCCCGGGGCGACGGCGACACCGGCGCGCCGGCGATCGTCGTCCTCGGCGTGCGCGCCGACTTCTACGGCTGGTGCGCCGCCCACCCGGAGCTCGTCGACTGCCTGCAGACCGGGCAGGTCGTCGTCGGCCCGATGACCGCCGCCGAGGTCCGCGACGCCATCGTGCGACCCGCCGAGGCGGTGGGGCTCATCGTCGAACCGGGCCTGGTCGACCTGCTGCTACACGACCTCGGCGCCGACGAGGACGGCGTCGTCACCGACCCCGGCTCCCTACCGCTGCTCGCGCACGCGCTGCGGGCCACCTGGGCGGAACGCGACAACGGCGTGCTCACCGTCGCCGGCTACCTGCGGGTCGGCGGGCTGCGCGGGGCGATCGCCCGCACCGCCGAGGAGACCTTCGGCGCCCTCGACGCCGCCGGGCAGGACACCGCCTGGCAGATCATGCTGCGCCTCGTCCGCTTCGGCGACGGCACGGACGACACCCGCCGCCGCGTCGGGCGTGCCGAACTGCTGTCGCTGCCGGGCCAGAGCGTCCCCGCGGTGCTCGGCGCCCTCGTCGCCGCGCGCCTGGTCACCGCCGACGCCGACACCGTGGAGATCTCCCACGAGGCGCTGCTGCGTAGCTGGCCGCGGCTGCGGGAGTGGATCGAGGTCGACCGGGCCGCCGCCGTCACCCGCCAGCGGCTCACCGACGCCGCCACGACCTGGGACACCGGCGGGCGCGACCCGTCCTACCTGTTCACCGGCAGCCGGCTCGCCGCCGTGCGGGAATGGGCCGACGACGAGCCGGCCCGCGTCGGCCTCGACGGGCCCGCCCGCGACTTCCTCGCCGCCTCCGTCGTTGCCGAACAGGACGCGCACCGCGTCGAGGCGACCCGCACCAGACGGCTGCGCCAGCTCGTCGCCGCGCTGAGCGCGCTGGTCGTCGTCGCCTGCGGGGCGATGGCGTTCGCCTTCTGGGCGCGCGCCGACGTCGCCGCCCAGCGCGATGACGCCCGATCCGTCGCGATCGGCCGGCAGGCCGCGCAGCTGCGCGCCGCCGACCCGCTGGCCGCCGCCCAGCTCTCCGCCGTCGCCTACCGGCTCGCGCACAGCGCGCAGGCCCGCAGCGCGGTGCTGGCCACGTTCGCCAGCGGCTACGGCTTCGCCACCCGCCACCTCGGCAGCCAGAACCGCCCGATCGGCGCCGTCGCCTACAGCCGGGACGGCCGCCTCGTCGCCGCGGCCAGCGACGACTGGAGCGTCGCCCTGTGGGACGCCACGAACCCGTCCCGCGACACCCCGCTGAGCATGATCCGCGGCCACACCCTCGCGGTGAAGTCCGTCGCGTTCAGCCCCGACGGCCAGTACCTGGCCACCGGCAGCGACGACCACACCGTGCGGCTGTGGACCCTCACCGACCCGGCCCACCCGCGCCCCGCGGCGACGATCAGCGGCGCCACCGCATCGGTGTTCGCCCTGGCGTTCAGCCCCGACAGCCGGACGCTGGCCACCGGCGGCTGGGGCAACGACGCGCGGCTGTGGGACGTCTCCGACGTCAGCGCGATCCACCCCGCCGGCACCGTCACCGGCCACACCGTCACCGGCCACACCGTCACCGGCCACACCGTCACCGGCCACACCGTCACCGGCCACACCGCCACCGTCGAGACCATCGCCTACAGCGCCGACGGCGCGACCCTGCTCACCGGCGGCGACGACGGCCAGGCGCTGCTGTGGGACGTGCGCGACCCCGCCGCCCCGGTCCGGCTCGGCGCGCTCGCTGGCGAGGTCGGGCCGAACGTCGTGCTCGACTCGGCGACGAACATCCGCTCGGTCGCCCTCAGCCCGGACGGCCGGCTGGCGGTGACCGGCAGCGACGACACCACCACGCGGGTCTACGACATCACCGACCCGCGCCAGCCCCGGCAGATCCAGGTCTACGACGACGTCCGCTCACCGGTCTCGGTCGCGATCAGCCGGGCGAATCTGGTGGCGATCGCCGTCAGCAACACCGTGAAGATCTACGATCCGACCCGCCACGGCGATGCCGTCGCCGTCTACCCGCACGCGTCCAAACCGTGGTCGGTGGCGTTCAGCCCGGACGGACGCACCCTCGCCTCCGGTGCCGACGACCGCACCCTGCGCCTGTGGGACACCCCGGGCGCGACCCTCGTCGGCACCGAGAAGTTCATCTGGTCGACCGCGGTCTCCCCGGACGGCCGCGCCGTTGCCACCGGTGACTACGGCCAGGCCGTGCACCTGTGGGACATGACCGACCCCGGCCATCCGGTGCACACCGCCGCGCTGGGCGGCTTCGACGCGGCGATCGACAGCATCCGCTTCACCCCGAACGGCCGGGTGCTCATCGCCGCCAGCGTCGGCGCCACCGCCGCCTCGCCCGCGGCGCTTACCCTCTACGACGTCGCCGACCTGCGCCATCCACGCCCGTTGACCACGGTCCGCGTCGGCACGGTCGGGGTCAACGATCTCGAGGTCAGCCCGGACGGACGCACCCTGGCGCTGGCGCTGGGCGACGCCTCGGTCGTGCTGCTCGACATCTCGACGCCCGCCAGCCCGGTGCGGCTCGCGACCCTCACCGGCCACCGCTACAACGCCGCCACCGTCGCGTTCAGCCCCGACGGGCGCACCCTGGCCTCGGGCAGCAGCGACCGCACCATCCGACTCTGGGACATCACGAACCGGGGCCGGCCGACGGCGATCAGCACGATCAGCGGCTTCCGCAGCGCCCTGATCAACATCGCTTTCGCCCGCGACAACAAGACCCTTGCCGTGGCCAGCTTCGACACCCAGATCGCCCTGTGGAACGTGGCGGACCGCCGTCACCCGCGTGAGCTCGCGCCGATCACCGGCCTCGGCGCCGGCGTCAACGCCATCGAGTTCAGCGCCGACGGCAAGCTCATGGCGGCAGCCGTCGGCGGCTCGGACGGCGTCGTGCGCCTGTGGGACGTGTCGAAACCGTCGAACCCAAGGCCGTACGCGACGTTCGCCGGCCGCTACAACGGATTCGCCGCCGTCGACTTCGCCCGCCAGGGCAACTACCTGGTCGGCACGCCCTTCCAGGTGGTCGGCTTTGTCTGGAGTCTCGACCCGACCGACGTCATCAAGCAGATGTGCGCCCGTGCCGGCGACGGGCTCACCAGGGCCGAATGGAAGCAGTACCTTCCCGACCTGCACTACGACCCGCCCTGCACATAATCGGGCCATGCGATCCAGACCATCATGGCTGTGAGACCGTCGTGCGTCTGAGCGGCCCGGAACCGGAACGGTTCGTCACCGACCGGGTCGCCGACGCGCTGCCCGGCTACGACGTGAGCACGGTGCTCGGCCACGGCGGGCACGCCGTCGTCCTCGGCGGCCGGCACCGCCAGCTAGGCCGCGACGTCGCGATCAAGGTGCTCTCGACCAGCGGCGCCGACGGCGGTGCCCACGGCCGCTTCCTCACCGAGGCCCGGATGCTCGCCGCCCTCGACCATCCCCACATCGTCGGCATCTACGACTACGTCGAAGCCGGCGACCTGTGCCTGCTCGTGATGGAACGCCTCGCCGGCGGCAGCGTCCGCGGACTCGCCGCGCGCGGCCTGACCGTCGACGTCGTCACCGCCGTCGGCCTGGCCACCTGCGCCGCGCTGGCGGGCGCCCACGCCGGCGGCGTCCTGCACCGCGACATCAAACCGGACAACATCCTGTTCACCGCCGACGCCCTGCTGAAAGTCACCGACTTCGGCATCGCGAAACTCGTCGGCGCGGCCGGCGCCGCGCCCAGCACGTTCGTCGGCACCCCCGTCTACATGGCCCCCGAACAGTTCGACGGCCGCACCCTCGGCCCCGCCTGCGACCTCTACGCGCTCGGCATCGTGCTCTACGAGCTGCTCAGCGGCCGCCCGCCGTTCCCCCGCGCCCTGTCGATGACCGACCTGATGAGCCACCACCAGCACATCGCGCCGCTACCGCTGGCAGGCGCACCGCCGGCCATCGCAGCCGTCGTCACCCGCGCGCTGGCGAAGCTCCCCGCCGCCCGCCCGCCGTCGGCCCGCGCC
>NZ_JALKFU020000453.1 GCF_023242965.2 Frankia sp. AgKG'84/4 | reverse complement strand
GCGGTGGCCGGCTCGTCGTGCACGCGGCCCAGGCGGGGGCGGAACGGGCCGGCCGAGCCCATGCCGCGCCGGAAGCGGAAGGTGCGGTCGCGGGGGAGCACCGGATGCGGCTCGGATCGGCCGTGGCCGTCCAGCCAGGCCACCAGCCGGCTGTCGGGAGTGGTCGCGTCGACGGTGAGGCGCGCCAGCGCGAACCTGTCGTCGCCGGGGTGGGACAGCACCTCCCGCACAGCGCAGGCGGAGCTGTACCCGGCGGAGATCGCCAGCTGGCGGACGGCGAGGTCGTACCCGCCGCCGGGGTAGGCGATCGTGCGCGGCTCATCGCCGATCGCCACGGCGAGGCGCCGACGGGAAAGCGTGAGTTCCGCGATCACGTCGGCGCGGCCCAGTTCGTTGAGCGGCCGGCCGGTGTGCCCGGATCCGCCGATCTCGATTCCCAGGCCGAGGACGCGATGAAGGTCCGCACGGTGGAAATAGCCCTGATCGCCCACCCGGGAACTCGTCACGAACACCGTTGCCGTCAGGCCCGCGGCGGCCAGCTCGCGCAGGGCGATCAGTGTTTCCGCGCCGCCGTCGTCAATCGTGATGACGATCGGATTCGCCGGCGCGGACGGCGTTCCGAGAGACGCGGCGTAGCTGGACACGGTCAGGGGCTGGCGGCCCGAGGTGGCGATCAGCTGGCAGTGCCGGGCGAAGATTGCCAACGGCATGGGCCTGCGCCGCGCGCCACGCGTGGTGTGCGGGTCGAACGAGCGGTAGCGCAGAACCGGGGTCGTCGGTTCCCGGCGGCCGGCGCGCGGGCCGAGCGTCACCACGGTCCGATCCCGCGCCGCCCGGGCGGTGAGTCCGGAGCGAGCGACAAGCGGGCCTCCCTGCGACCGCCGCGTGTGGCCGCGGCATCGGGTATTTACGCGGATGTGCGTCCGAGCGCGGATCCCTGATGCGGCAGGAATGTAGCACGAGCGGCTGCAAAAGCAAGTGAAGCCGCAGGCCGCGAGTGCACCGCGGGCTGACCGTCCCGATTCAAAATCTTTTTGCGGATTTGGAAGGTCATATTTTTCGAGGATGTGTCGCCCCGCGAATGATGGAGATGCGGGCGTCGCGGTGTGGTGACCTCGTTGCGGTCGGGTGGAGGTCCGGTGTGGGAACCTGACTGGCCCGCTGGCGGCCGGGATCAGTCGTCGCGGTCGCCGGCGGTCGCGCCGGACCGACCGGGGCCGCGACGGCGAAGACGGGAGAACGCGGCGCAGGCGCAGCGGCCGCAGTTGGTTCCCGACCGGTAGTGCTGATGATCCGCGCGATCATGGCCGCAGCGGCACCGATGCCACCACCCGGCGAGCGCGCCCACCTGCACTCCTCTCGTCACGATACGGCCTGGTAACGATACGTTGGGCGGGCTGCGGCGCGGCCTTGGCGTCGCGCGGAAGACATCCCCATCGTCGGCAGTTCGGTGACCGGGCCACCGGACGCGGGTGGGCGCTGGCGGTGGCCGGTTCGCCGCGTGCCTACCGGGCCGGCCGGCGGCGGGCGGCGGCCCACCCGCGTGTCGTCCCACCGGCCATTCCCCTGCAGCGGAACGTACGCCACGCCCGGTCCCCGCACGCTCGTCTCGGCGGCGCCCGGGACCACAGGGTCGTCGTCGGCGAACAACAGCAGGGTGAGCAGGACGACTAGGAACAGGCCGACCCGGTTGGCCGTGAACACCGGCACGCCGATCGTCCCGAACAGACACAGCACCGTGACCGAGGTGGCGAACCGCCGCTGCTCCGGCGAGCGGATCCGCCGGACCCGCCACCACGAACTCACGACGAGCACGAGCATCAGGGCGAGCAGGCCGACGCCGATCAGGCCGCCGACGACGACGGCCTCCGCCCAGCCGCTGTCGTAGGGGACGGCGAGCCCGCCGACGCCGTAACCGAGCCAGGGACGGGTGTCCAGCACGTAGTCCCAGGCCCGCGCGGAGGCGCCGACGGAGTGGAAGCGGTCGGCGGTGTACTGGGCGAACAGGCCGCTCGACCCCGCGCCGGGAATGAGCATCCGCAGCATCCAGGAACCGTTCCAGTTCGTCAGGCCGGCCTGCCCGCCCACGACCGCCGCGGCCGCGAGACCACCGCCGACGACGAGCAGCCGCCGCAGGGGTCGGCCGAGCCCGATCGCCTGCCACGCCGCCATCGGGACGCCGCACAGCAGGAAGACCTTGGAGACGCTCAGCACCCCGCCGAGCAGCAGGGCGGCGGCGATGCCGCCGAGCAGTACCGGCCGGTCACCGCGCCCGGACCGGCCGTACAGGTACACCGCGGCGAACAGGGCCAGGGAGTAGGCGACGCCGGCCTCCACCGGCTGGTTGAAGATGCCGGACAGCCGTCCGTTGTTGAGCGCGAGCACCGCCACGCTCTGCCCGTCCAGCGCGACACCGCCCCAGAAAGCCCCGAGTATGCCGGAGATGTCGGTGAACAGGCCCATCGCGGCGACGCCGGCGTTCAGCACCATCAGCACGACGAAAATTCGGCAGAACCGGTCGAGAGCGGCGGTGCGGGTATATCCCCCGGCGAGCCACCGGCCCACCATGAACAGCACCGCTGCCGGATAGAGGTAGTTGTCCATGCCGGCCAGCGTGGAGCCGGGTGCGAAATCACCCATAACCGTGACACCGATCCCGTCGATGATGACGTAGGCGGCGAAAAATGACCAGGTCACGGTGAACATGAGGTGCCTGGGGCCCATCCCGCGAAAGGGGTTACCGAAGGGCAACGAAAGGAGCATTCCACCGTAGACGACAACCTGCTCCGTACGGATTCCACTCACCACGTAGGGGCCAAAAACAGCCACTACCGCCAACGTCAGCCAAAGGGTCGCGGTTCGCGTCGGAACCCTGTTCTCAGGTGGGTACACCGCCGCATCATGACACGGCTAATGCGATTCTCCACGATTTTCCGGCTGCCACCGGCGGCACGGCAGCGGGGAACCGCTCTCCCGATTGTGCCGGCCGCTGCGGCGCTTAGCCCGGCCGCGCCTGGGAAGGTGCAGGACCGAGGCGTACCGGGAACGGCCCGGGACGCACCGATGTGGGAGGCCGCCGTGACACAGCCAGCCTCGGATTCCGGGTCGTGGGACCAGGACGACTCGCCGTTGGAACCCGCCGAGATGCTTGACGGCGACGGGCTCGGTTCGACGGACGCCGGCCGTGACCCGCTCGGTGACAGCTGGGACGCGCCGGACCGCCCCAGCAGGTCCGTGCAGTACCCCAACACCCCGCGGGAGGAACGGCGCGGGGCGACCTTCGACCGGCTGCTCGCGGCGGAACTGCCCGACACCGACCCCTACCTGGAGGCGGAACGCGAGGAGTCCGGCCAGGTGCTCGAGGCGGACGCCTACGGGGAGGGAAGCACGACCAGCGCCGCGGACGACGACGGCCAGCGCCCCCGATCCGAGCCCGATGCCAACCCCGGCAACTGGGCGGAGGCCGCCGAGCACAGCGCCCTGCACCTGGAGTGAGCCTGCGCCTGAGGTGAGCCCTGCGCCTGAGGTGAGCCGACCGCGGGCCTCGATAGCCGGCGCGGCGGGTGACCTACGCTGCTTGGGTGGCAGTCACGCGCCCATCGGCGCACGCCCCCGCGCGGCCCTCGGTCTGGTCGCCGCGGGTCTGGTCACCGCGGGCCCGGCTGGCCGGTTTCGCCGCCGTCGGCGCGCTCGCGGGGGCTGCGGCGGTCCGGGTGTACCTGGTCGATCCGGCGCGGCCCGGGCACTACCCGACCTGCCCGTTCCGCTGGGCGACGTCGCTGGACTGTCCGGGCTGCGGCACGCTGCGCGCGCTGCACCAGGTGCTGCACGGGCACGTCGGTGAAGCAGCCAACTACAACCTGTTTTTCGTCGTCGTCGCGCCGATCCTGACCGTCGGCTGGGTGGTGGCGATCGCGCGGGCCGCCGGCTGGCGCCGGGGGCTGCCGCGCGTCCCGCCACGGCTGCTGCCGGCGATCCCGGTGCTGGTCATCGCCTTCTGGGTGCTGCGCAACCTGCCGCTGCCCGGCTGCACGTGGCTGGCGTCCTGACCAGTCTGGCCGCCTGGAGCCCGACCGTCCCGGCCTGGTGGCGTCCCATCAGCAGTCAGCGGTCAGCGGCGGCCGAGCAGGTAGCAGGCGATGGCGGCGGTGGCGGCGACGTTCAGCGAGTCCACGCCATGCGCCATCGGGATGCGCACCCGCGCGCCGGCCGCCGACTGGGCCGCGGCGGACAGCCCGGGGCCCTCGGAGCCGAGCAGCAGCGCAACCCGGATGTCCGGCGGCGGTGGAGGAGTTCCCGCCGCCGGGAGGACCCGGGCTCGCGCTGATGACGTGGCTCTGTACCTTCATCGCCCACATCACCGCCTACCGGGGCCTCCC
>NZ_JALKFU020000452.1 GCF_023242965.2 Frankia sp. AgKG'84/4 | reverse complement strand
GCCCGGCCCCGCGACCTCGTCGCCGGCAGCCGGCGGCCGGCGCGCACAGCCCGACGCCGGCCATCCGTGATCCGTACCCACATCCCGGGCCGACCGAGGAGCGCGCATGGCGCCGACGCAGAACGAGCCGCCGCAGCGGCGGCCTGCCCAGCAGGAACCGGGCCAGCAGGAACCGGGCCAGGACGAGCGCGCGCTCACCGAGAACGAACGACGCAGCCTCGCCGAGATCCCTCATCCGAGCCTGGCTCCGGGCACCAGCATCTACGGTTCAACCAAGATTTTTCCTGACTACCACGGAGACATCGGCGAGGCCTACCTCGCCCTCGTCCATGGCATCGCGCACGAGTCGTCAGTCAGTTTCGTCGCGATCCTGCAGGCCACCCGAGCGCTGCGCAAGGGATTCGAGTCGGTGCTCTATTTCCACGGGCCGGGCGCGATGAACACAATGGCGACGAGAGGCTTTCCGCACACCGGTGATTCCGCGTTCCCTGGCCAGCACAACATCAACAATCAGATCGAGACCTTCATCCGGGAGGGCGGAAAGGTCTATGTCTGCCGCTTCGGGCTGTCGTTGCACGGGCTGCGGGAGGAGGATGTCATCACCGGCGTGATCCCTGCGCACCCGCTCGATCTACAGGACTGCGTCATCCACTACAGCCGCAAGGGCGCGATCATCAGCTCCTCCTTCATGCTCTGACCCGCCGGTGACCGGGTCGGCCGGATGGCCCGATCGGGCGAGCCTGGCCGCGGCATGGAGGGGTCACGGGCCGGCGACCACCGCGCACCCGCACCGGCCGCGAACCCAGGGTGGCGACCTCATCACAACCTGATCCCTGACCGGCCCAGCCGCGCCATCGTCAATCCGACAACCTGCCCGGGACCAACCGGAGTCCGGGCAGCCGGTGTTGTATTCAAGGTGGGACACGCCGCGGGTCGAACCCGGCCAGCGGACGGATCGCCCCGCTCGACCAACCGAACGGCAGAGACTGGGATGGAAGACGAAGCACCGGCCTGGTTCGAGGCCGCCATTGACCGCCGCCCGGAGCGGCACGAGACCGAGGTCGCCGGCGCCGCCATCAGCTACCGCTGCTGGGGCGGGGGCGGGCTGCCCGCGATCGTTCTCGTCCACGGCGGCGCCGCGCACGCCGGCTGGTGGGACCACATCGCGCCGATGATCTCCAGCGAGTACCGCGTCATCGCGCTCGACCTGTCCGGACACGGCGACAGCGACCGCCGCGACGACTACTCGCTGAGCACGTGGGCTGCCGAGGTCATCGGCGTCATCGACCACGCCGGGGTCACCTCACCGCCGATCATCATCGGCCACAGCATGGGCGGCTGGGTCACGATCACCACCGCGGCCGAGTATCCGGACCGGGTCGCCGGCATCGTCGTGATCGACTCGCCCGTCCAGGAGTTCACCCCGGAGGAGCGCGCCGCCCGCGACCGCACCGCGTTCGGCCCGCTGCGGGTCTACCCGACGGCGACCGATGCCCTCGCCCGCTTCCGCACCGTGCCGGAGCAGCCGAGTTCCCTGCCATACATCATCGAGCACATCGCCCGCAGCTCGATCGGCTCGGTGCAGGGCGGCTGGACCTGGAAGTTCGACCCGAACGTGTTCGGCAACCGCACACCGTCGCCCGAGGTGCTGCGCAAGGTGCACTGCCGGGTGGCGCTGTTCCGGGCGGAGCACGGCCTCGTCACACCGGACATCGGGGCGCAGATGTACAACCTGCTCGGCCGGGTCGCCTCGGTGATCGAGATTCCGCTCGCCGGCCACCACGTGATGCTCGACCGGCCGTTGCTGCTCGTGACGGGCATCCGGACCATCCTCGCCGACTGGGAGCACTCCTCCCCCCAGGAACGCACGGACTGATCCCAGCCGCGGACTGATCGCCTCACCAGCGGGTTGACCAGCGGCTCGCGGGTACACCTGCCGTCATGTCACAACGGCAGGAGAGATCGCCATGAATCCGTCCGCCATCCTGGGACGCCGCCACGCCACGACGAACGGACCTGCGCCGAGCGACGGCGCGGCACCGGACGCTGACGCGCGTGACCTCGCGCGGCACGGGACGCCACGGCCCGTGCGCGACGTGGATCCCCCGCGGCGGGGTCCGACGTCGGTGAGCGGCGCGGGCTGGCTGGCGGTCGGCAAGCGGGTGAAGTCCCAGGTCGGGATGCTGTCCATCCCCCTGCTGGCGAGCGGGGTCGCCTTCTGGGCCATCCTGTCGATCTTTCCTGCGGTGATCGCCGTGATCACCGTGTACGGCCTCGTCGCGAGTCCTCAGTCGGTGAGCGACCAGATCGCGAAGCTGTCCGGTTCGCTCTCGCCGTCGACCAGCACGGTGCTCAAGGACTGGCTGACGGGCATCACCACGACGGACCCGTCCGGTCTCGGCATCGGTCTGATTCTGAGCCTGGTGGGACTGCTGTGGGCCGTGTCCTCCGGCACGCAGAACCTGATCAAGGCCATCACGGTCGCGTTCGAGCAGGAGGAGACGCGGGGGCCACTGCGGCTGCGCGCGCTCGCGGTGGCGATGAGCCTCGGCGGCGTGGTCCTCGCGGTGCTGGTCATCGGTGGCATCACCGCCGCCCCCGCGCTGCTCTCGCACGTCCCGGGCGGCGGCCTGCGGGTGGTGCTCTCGCTGCTGCAGTGGCTGGTGCTGGCGCTGCTGCTGCTCGCCGCGATCACCGCGCTCTACCGCCTCGGGCCGGCGCACACACCGGCGAACTGGCGCTGGGCCTCGCTCGGCGCGGTCGTCGCGACCGTCGCGCTGATCGTCGCATCCCTCGCGTTCTCGTTCTACGTCCGCGCCTTCGCCAGCTACAACAAGACCTACGGTGCGCTCGGCGGCGTGGTCATCCTCATGCTCTGGCTGTACTACGCGGTGACGGTCGTCCTGGTCGGCGCGCTGCTCGACGCGGAGGCGGCCAGGGAAGCGACCGGCCGGACGGAAGCCGAGAGGTACCCGCAGGCATCACCCGTCGACGTGCGCCAGCCCCGGGACCGCCCGGACGGCGCCAGCGGCGACAGCACCGCTGGTGGCGGCACCGCCGCGGGCACCGACACCAGCGTGGGCACAGACACCAGCGCGGGCACCGACACCAGCGTGGGCACAGACACCAGCGTGGGCACCGCCGAGCCTGGCCGGGAGCCCGCCGAGGTGGGGCTGTCGGACCGCATCAGCTCGACGCTGCGCGCCAAACTCCACAACAGACGCGGTTAAGCAGCCCAAAGGCGGGAATTCCGCAGACCACACACGTTGTCTCACGGGTGCCGCCACGCGGACGCCCCACCGGAAACCGCGAGGAGAATCCCCATGGCAAGTACGTATCAGACAGATACCTACCGAACCGATCCAGCCGCGGCAGCTGCTCCGTATCCGGACGATACGACCGCGTACCGGAACGGCGTCGACGCGCCCAGCGACGTTCGGCCGGGTTCGACCGGACATCTGGTCTCCGAGGTCGTGACGGACATCTCCACATTGTTCCGGCAGGAAGTGGCGCTCGCGAAGGCGGAGGTCCGCGAGGAGGCCAAGAAGGCGGGCAAGGGCGCGGGCATGTTCGCGGGGGCCGGCGGCGCCGGCCTGTTCGCGCTGCTGTTCGTGCTGCTCGCGATCATGTTCGGGCTGGGCGAGGTGATGGCGCTCGGCTGGGCGGCCCTCATCGTCGCCGTCGCGCTCGGTGTCGTCGCCGCTGTCCTCGGGCTCACTGGCCGGTCCACCGTCCGCAAGGTGCACCCGGCGCCGACGCAGACCGTGGAGACGCTGCGCGAGGACGTCCAGTGGGCGCAGAGCCGGCGCAAGTAACAACACGCGGGCAGGAAAGCGACGAAACGCGGCGCCTCATCAGAACGCCGAACCTCATCAGAACGACGGGGTTCCCCAATCAGAATCGGCGGGGTGGGAAGTGACCAGCACAAGTCCGGATGAGATCCGGTCCGACATCGAAGCAACCCGAGCGCGGCTCGGCAGCGACCTCGACCAGCTCTCCGACCGGGTCAGCCCGCACCGGGTGGCCGGCCGCACGGCGCAGGACCTCCGGCGCCGGGTGAGTTCGGCGACCGACGCGGTCCGGCCGAAGGTCACCGCGACGACCGGGACCGCGACCGAGAAGGCCCGGCACACCGCGGACCAGGCGAAGGCGACGGTGCGCCGCCAGCTCGACGCCCATCCGCAGGTCACCGCCTCCGCCGAGAAGGCCCGCCAGAGCGCCGGCAGCGCCGCGGGCTCGGCGACGCAGACGGTTCACCGTCAGCTCGACGCCCACCCGCAGGTCGCCGCGAAGGTACAGCACGCTCGTGACACCGCGGGCAGCGCCGTCAGCGCCGGCCGACAGAAGGCCTCGGACAACCCGCGCAGGACCGGGCTCGCGG
>NZ_JALKFU020000451.1 GCF_023242965.2 Frankia sp. AgKG'84/4 | reverse complement strand
GCCCGCCCGCGGCCCAGCCGGACGTGGGCACCGCACCACGCCACGCCACGCCACGCCACGCCACGCGATCATGCTGGCGCCAGCATCCGAGTCTTGGCCGGGCCAGGCGGCGTCGCACCGCCATGCGGTGCGAGGACCACGCCGACGAGCGGCAGCCCGACCGCCAGCCCCCACGGCCGAGTCCCACCGGCCCTGGCTGCCCCCCCCCGAAGCGCGCAGGCCCGAACTGTCCTTGGCAGGCCATCGCCGACGTCCGGCCACCGCGAGTCAGGCGCCGCGGCGCTCATCCGTGGCCGAGGGGACCGTGGGCCCTCTCTGGGTGCCTGCCGCCTGTCACCGTGGCGAGCCGAGCGGGCCCGAGCAGCGGTCAGCCGCCGCTCGGGTCGGGGCGCACCGGGTCGCGCACGGCGACGGTGCCGGCTGCCCGGTCGTGCAGGCCGCGCTGGTCGCGATCCCAGAGGAACACCGGGAAGAGCAGGGCCAGCAGCAGCGTGCGCACGGCGACCCACGGCCACGACGCCAGCCCGCGGTCACGCAGCCGGATCACCCTGATGCCCAGCAGCCGCATGCCGAGCGTCTGCCCGGCGGTGCTGAGCAGGATGAACTCCTCCAGCAGGAAGACCAGGTAGATCGCCAGACCCCGGACGTCGCTGGAGTACCTCAGCCCGGCCAGGAAGAGCACTCCGACGACGAGGTTGGCCACGATCCCGTCAATGATGTAGGCCCCTAGCCGCGGACCGAAGCCCACCACCGAGCCCCGGCCGTGTTCGGGCAGGCCGAGCCGGACGCCCGGCGGCGTGTCGCGGGGCAGGCCTGGCCCTTCTAGCCAGCCTCCGAGTGCTCGTCCCACGGCGCAAGCTTATGCGCCGCTCCGGACCTGCACCCGACAGATCACCAAGGGTGATAAAGTCGGCCCCTGTAACATAAACGAAACGACTTCGTGATGTCCTGTGTCTGCCAAGACGTGCCGAAAGGCATGTCGACATACCGCGCTGGGCAGGTTCGGGAGCAGGACGCGACACGGGAGGACGAATGTTCACCAAAGCCGAAGACGTGCTTCGCTTCATCCGCGACGAGGATGTCCAGTTCATCGATGTGCGGTTCTGTGACCTTCCCGGGATCATGCAGCACTTCACGATTCCAACGCAGGTTTTCTCCGAGTCAGTGTTCACCGACGGACTGATGTTCGACGGCTCGTCCATCCGTGGTTTCCAGGCAATCCACGAGTCCGACATGCTGCTACTGCCGGACCCGCAGACGGCGTTCGTGGACCCGTTCCGCGAGCACAAGACCCTGGCCATGACATTCTTCATCCACGACCCGATCACGAAGGAGCAGTACTCCCGCGATCCGCGCAACATCGCCAAGAAGGCGGAGACCTACCTCCGGGGCACCGGCATCGCCGACACCGCGTTCTTCGGACCGGAGGCGGAGTTCTACATCTTCGACGACGTCCGATATGACTACAACCCCTACGGGTCATTTCACCAGGTCGATTCCGTCGAGGCCGCCTGGAACACCGCGCGCAAGGAAGAGGGCGGTAACCTCGGCTACAAGCCGAGGTTCAAGGGCGGTTACTTCCCGGTCCCGCCGACCGACCATTTCACCGACCTGCGCTCCGAGATGACCCGCGTGCTCTACGAAACCGGCATCACCGTCGAGATGCAGCATCACGAGGTCGGCACCGCGGGCCAGGCGGAGATTGACATCCGCTATGACACGCTACTGAAGACCGCCGACAACCTGATGCTCTACAAGTACGTGATCCGCAACGTGGCGCGCAGCCGCGGCAAGACGGTCACCTTCATGCCGAAGCCGCTGTTCGAAGACAACGGATCGGGCATGCACGTGCACTCCAGCCTGTGGAAGGGCGGCGAGCCGCTGTTCTACAGCGCCAACGGCTACGGCGGCCTGTCGGACATCGCGCGGTACTACATCGGCGGCCTGCTGCACCACGCCCCCGCGCTGCTGGCGTTCACCAACCCGACGACGAACTCCTACCGCCGGCTGGTCCCCGGCTACGAGGCCCCGGTCAACCTCGTCTACTCGGCACGTAACCGCTCGGCCTGCTGCCGCATCCCCCTCGGCGGAGACTCGCCCAAGGCGAAGCGGGTCGAGTTCCGGGTGCCCGACCCGAGCTGCAACCCGTATCTCGCCTTCGCGGCGATGCTCATGGCCGGCCTCGACGGCATCCGCAACAAGATCGACCCACCGGAGCCCATCGACAAGGACCTCTACGAACTGCCCCCGGACGAACTGGCCGCGGTGCCGCAGGTTCCGGGCTCGCTGGAAAAGGTGCTCGACGCGCTCGAGGCCGACCACGAGTTCCTGCGCGAGGGTGACGTGTTCACCACGGACCTGATCGAGACCTGGCTGGACTACAAGCGCCGCAACGAGGTCGACGCCATCCGGCTGCGGCCGCATCCGTACGAGTTCACCCTGTACTACGACATCTGAGATCCCGGCTCACGACCGGACATCCATCCGCGGCCACTGCCGGATTCCACGGGGGCCCGTGCACCGGGCCGCGCCGGCGCATTCTGGCAGGGCCGCCGGGTGATTCTGTCGCTCGTCGGCGGGGTCCCGTTCCGATACACAGGAACGGGACCCCGCTCATCTCCTCCTCCGTCCGGAGGATTGCCGCCGGCCGGTCCGTCGGCGCGATCGGAATCCAGCACCCACCACCCTGGTGCGACCGACCGGCGGGCGGCCGGCGTTACCGGCGCGGGTCCGCGAAGGTATACCACTGGTCACACACGAGAGACGAAGAATTAACAAGCACGTGACTGCTGGGTAACGGGGCCCGACGAGGCTCCGACCGAACCCTCCCGTCATCGCGGCCTGGGTCGGCCTCCCCCGGCCGATCACGAAGTCGCTCCGAAGCGTGCAGGATCAACAACGGGGAGTATTGAGTGAGTTATCAGGCCGAGTACATCTGGATTGACGGCACCGAGCCCGACCCGCTGATGCGCAGCAAGACCCGCATCGTGAAGGACGGCAAGGAACCGGAGATCTGGGGCTTCGACGGCTCAAGCACCAACCAGGCGCCGGGATCGAACTCGGACTGTGTGCTGCGACCCGTCTTCATCACGCCCGACCCGATCCGCGGCGGCGACAACAAGCTGGTGCTGTGTGAGGTCGAGCTGACCGACTTCACCCCGCACCCGACGAACACCCGGGCGTTCGCCCGCGCGGTCGCCGAGAAGTACGCGGACATGGGCCCGCACTTCGGCATCGAGCAGGAGTACACCTTCTTCAAGGACGGCCGTCCCTACGGCTGGCCCGAAGTCGGCTACCCCGCGCCGCAGGGCCCGTACTACTGCGGCGTCGGCGGCTCGAAGATGCCCGGCCGCGAGATCGTGGAGCTGCACACCCAGGCGTGCCTCGACGCCGGCCTCGCCATCGAGGGCACCAACGCCGAGGTCATGATGGGCCAGTGGGAGTTCCAGATCGGCGTCCTGCCGGCGCCCGAGATCGGCGACCAGATCTGGCTGGGCCGCTGGCTGCTGGCCCGCATCGCCGAGGACTTCGGCGTCGAGGTGTCCTACGCCGCCAAGCCGATCCCCGGTGACTGGAACGGCGCGGGCGCGCACACCAACTTCTCCACGAAGCAGACGATGGAAGGCTGGGATGCCATCGTTGCCTGCTGCGAGGCGCTCGGCACCCGTGTCATGGAGCACGTCACCCACTACGGCAACGGCATCCAGGACCGGCTGACCGGCAAGCACGAGACCGCACCCTGGGACAAGTTCTCCTGGGGCGCGTCCGACCGCGGTGCCTCGGTCCGTATCCCGTGGGCCGTGGAGAAGGCGAAGAAGGGCTGGCTCGAGGACCGGCGTCCGAACGCCAACATGGACCCGTACCTGGTCACCGCCCTCATGATCGACACCTGCTGCAGCGCGCTGGCCGGCGACAAGCCGACCCTGTTCGTGCCGGAGCAGGGCGCGCCGGTGACGGCGCCGGTCACCGCGGCCGCCACGGTCTGAGTCCCCCGCCGCCACCGGGCCGGGAATCAGGGACCGATATTCGGATCAGCATCCGGTCGGCACGGATTCCCGGTCCCACGGACGCGGCGAGGACGAACGGGGCGAGGCCGTCACAACGGCCCGCCCCGGGCGGCAGGCAGCACCCGGGCACTCGCGCGGGGGAGCGCGCACGGCCCTGGTTTCCCGCTCCCGGACATCCGCGGACCCGCAACGGAGCGCACCGCGACGTGAGGTGACACCCCGCAGGCCGGTCGGCCGAGCTTCGCTCTCGGCCGACCGGCCTGTCGGCGTTCGCGGCGCCGCGCGGCCGGCTCAGCCGAAGCCGGTGGTGTGCTCGCGGGCGAAGATGTCCTCGACGATCGAGTGGGCCCGGCCCGCCCGGCGCCGATGGTCGGCCAGCAGG
>NZ_JALKFU020000450.1 GCF_023242965.2 Frankia sp. AgKG'84/4 | reverse complement strand
GGCCGCCGACCTCGACGTGGACGCCGTGGTCGTGGCCCTCGTCGACCAGCCCGGCCTGGTCGCTGCGGCGGTCCGCCGGCTGGTCGAGGCCGCCGCGGCGGGCAGCGATCATCCGCACCCGGCGCTGATGGCCGGCTACCAGGGGCGGGCGGGGCATCCCGTCCTGCTGCGGCGGGCGATCTGGGCGCCGGTCGCAGCGGCGGCCGTCGGGGACGTCGGTGCCCGGGCCTGGCTGCGCGCGCACCCCGCCGAGGTCGGCCTCGTCCCCTGCGACGGGCTGGGTTCACCCGGCGACGTCGACACCCCGGCGGAGCTGGCGGCGGCGTCCCGTGCCACCGCGGGTCCGCGGGAGGATGTCGTCATGGAGCTGTCCATCATCGACAACCCGGACCGGCACCGCTACGAGGCGCACACTCCCGACGGGGAGCTCGCCGGCCTCGTGCAGTACCAACGGCGGCCGGATCGGATCACGTTCGTGCACACCGAGGTCCGTCCGGAGTTCGAGGGCAAGGGTGTGGCTTCGGCGCTGGCCGCCGCCGTTCTCGGCGCGGCCCGCCAACAGGGCTTGGAAGTTATCCCGCAGTGCCCCTATATTCACGGGTACATCGAACGTCATCCGGACTATGCCGATCTGGTGGCGGACGCCGGCGAATCCCGTTCCGGCTGACGCTCAGCGGACGCCCAACTCAGCGAAAACCACCGCTCGGGCGGGCGCCACGAGGTCGACGATGGGAAGACGGACACACAGCACCCCAGCCCGGTGGTCACATCATCGTGGCGGCGGCGGGTCCACGGCGGGCTCGGCGCCCGGGAAAGGACGTGTGCGTGTCGGGCGCCCGCCATCGGTCCCGAGGTGCCGCTCCCCGCGGGGAGCGGGCGCTGTCGACCGGCCCGCGCGACGCCGAACCCGGTCGACGCCGCTGGCTCGGGGCGGTCAGCGGCATGTCGGTTCTCCTGCTCGGCGGGCTCACGATCACGGGTCTCGGGTTCGCGGCGGCGGCCGTCTGGCACGGCGGCCCGTCCGACGAGTGTGCCGACGGCACGCCCCGCGCCGCGCTGACCATCACCGCCGCCCCGACCCTGACGAAGCCGATCAGGGCACTGGCCGACGCCTACGGGCAGGCGCACCGCGAGTCGGGCCAGCCCTGCACGTCGATCACGGTGGTGTCGACGCCGTCGGACCGCGCGCTGGACGCCCTGACCCGCGCCGGCACGCCCGGTTCGGGCACGCCGGACGTGTGGATCCCCGAGTCGGCCGACTGGCTGGAACTCGGCCGGGAGTCCGACACCGCCGCCCGGCAGCTGCCCGCGCGGGCCACGACGATCGCGGGCTCGCCGGTCGTCATCGCCATGCCACGGGCGATGGCGGAGGAACTCGGCTGGCCGGAACATCATCTGAGCTGGGCTGAACTCACGACGGACGCGGAGACACCCGGGTTCTGGGCCGCGCACGGCAGGCCGTCCTGGGGCGAGTTCCGGTTCGCCATGGCGAACCCGGAGAACTCCGCGCCCTCACTGCGCGCGGTGATCGGCACGGTCAGCGCGGCGCGCGGCATCGGTCCCGCCGAACTCACGTCGGGCACCTTCGACCAGGACCGCGCCGCCCAGGCCACGGTGTTGCGCCTCGACAGCTCGGTGGCCTGGCTGCCGCGGTATGACAGCGAGCTGTTCGATGCGGTCCGCACCGGTGGCACCGCATCCACCGGCTCCCCCACCTCCCCCACCTCCCCCACCACCGCCAGCGGCGACGTCGACGAGGTGCCGGACGCCATGCCGTCGGCCTTCCCAGCGCTGGAGTCGGACGTCATCACGTACAACCGGGCGGCGGTCAGCACCTCGACGACGGTGCCCTCGTCGCTGGTGGCCTCCTATCCCACGGACGGGTCGTTCACCGCGTCAGTGCCGTACATCGTCCTCGCCAGGGCGTCCGGCACCGCGTCGAAGCGGGCCGCGGCCGACGTGTTCCTGCACTACCTGCAGGGCGACGCGGGTCGCCGGGCGCTGAGTGCCGCGGGCCTGCGGACCCCGGCGGAACTCGCCGGCGGCAGCGATCCGGCCGGCCTGGCCGGCACCCTCACGATCATCGACGGGGTGCGCACGACGCCGCCGAAGCTGGCCAGCGTCGACGCCTCGGACACCGTGCTGGGCACCGCCCGCCGGTTCTTCCGCCACGCCCGTCAGCGCGCGGCCGTGCTCGCCCTGATCGACACCTCCGGCTCGATGGGCCTGCCGCGCACGGATGAACCCGGCCGGACCCGGATCGAGGCCGCCGCCGAGACCGCCGGGGCCGGCCTCGGGCTGTTCCCGCCGGACAGCGAGGTGCAGTTGTGGCAGTTCGCCGGCGACCTGCCGGACGGCCACCGCGAACTGGCCGCGATGGCGCCGCTGAACTCCCCCGGCGCCCACGGCACGCATCGCGACGACCTGTTCGCCGCCGGGACGCCGCGCACCACCGGCGTCACCAACCTGTACGCGACGGCGGTCGCCGCCGTCCGCGACCGCATCGATCACTACGCCACGGGCCGGCTGAACACGGTCATCATGTTCACCGACGGCAACGTCGACGACGGCGGTGCCGGCGGCGGCTCCAGCAGCACACGCCCGGCCGCGGCCAGGGGGCCGACGCTCGACCAGGCCGTCGCGGCGCTGCGGGCCGAGGCCGACCCGCAGCGACCCGTCCAGATGATCGTCATCGCCTGTGACCCGTCGGCCGACATGGCCGGGCTGAACCGGCTCGCGGCGGCCACCGGCGGTCACGCCTACCTCAACCCGGACGTCGACAGCATGTTCGACGTCTACGCCGACGCGTTGACCCACGCCAGCGGCTGACGCCGGTCCTGGCCGCGCGGCGGGACCGCCTCCGCGCCCGGCGCCGCGGATCAGCCGGCCACGCCAGCCGCGCGGCGCCTGCCGGCCCTCGTACGCAGTGGGTCGGGGCTCGCGGCCGCCGGGAAGCGGCGAAGGTACTCGCCTTCGAGTTCCAGCATTCTGGCGGTGTGGGTCTCGAACGCGTCCTCGCTGCCCGCGATGAAGGCGTCGTGCCGGGTGCGGTGCAGGTGTGCCAGCTCCCGGGCGAGATCGAGGTCGGCCAGGTTCGGAGCGGGGATGCCCGCGGGACGATGCGTCATGTCCGGGGTGTACCCGCTGCGGCGTGGGAACTCCCGTGCGATGACCTTTTCGCCCGGCGGTCCGTTTCGGGCGCTCACATCGGCGGCGACGGCGGCAGCGGGCCCGGTCCTGGCCCCGGCGGAACCGGATCGGGCGCCGGCCCCGGCGGCACGGGGTCGGGCCCAGGGCCGGGCGGCACCGGGTCGGCCGGGCCCGGGCCGGGCGGCGGCAGCACCGCGACGGCGGTCCCGTGGCGGTGGGCCGGACGATGAAGAGTTCTCCTGCGGTCGAGGGTCTCCATGGGGTGGCGGTGCCCGGTCGGCGCCCGTCGCACACCGGGGCGACCGGATCCGTCGCGGGGGGTGGTCGAGCGGGCCCTCGATCACTACCGTTGCGAGCTATGACCGGGTTGGTCGGATCCATGGGGCCACCCCCGGACGTCGTCGCGCGCACCGAGCAGCGCATGGCGCGGATGGTGGGCTACGCGCGCGCGGCCTGCGCGACGTTCGTGCTGGTCCCGCTGTTCGGCTGGGGCCAGCTGCGGTCTGGGTGGATCGCCGTGGTGGTCGCGGTAGCCGCTGCCGCCGAGGCCGGGTGGTTCGCCTGGTTCGCCTGGCACGGCACCTCCCGCCTGTCGCAGCGGCTGGTCCTCGCGGACGTGGCGTTCTGCGTCGCGCTGATGCTGGTCGGATCACGCGCGGCCGAGCCGAACGAACGCAACAAGATCATGACCGAGCTGGTGCCGTTCAGCCTGGTGGCTCCGGCGGGAGTCGGCTTCGCACTGGGCGTCGGGTTCACCGGTGTGGTCATGGTGGCCGCGTTGATGGCGGCCTGGAGCCTGGCCGTGCTGCCCGACGTCACCCTGAAACTCGGCTCGGACCTGCTCGGCTTCGCCCTGTGGTACGCGGTCGCGCTGCTCATCGCGCGCGAGCTGCGGTCGCTGTCCGCCTGGACCGCGGCCGCCCAGCAGGACGCGGGGGCCGCCTGGCGCTTTCTCGTCGAACAGGAACGGGAGGCGGAGAGCCTGCGCCAGCGCGAGATCACCCACCGGGAGATCCACGACTACCTGCTGCCGATCGTCGACCACGTGGCGGCCGGCGGGACGTCCAGCCCGGCCCTGGTCCGGGAGGCCCGGCGCGGGGCGCAGCGGGCCCGCCGGATCATCATGGACCCGCGCGGCCTGGACCTGCGCGGCCTGGACCCGCGCGGCCTGGACCCGCGGGTCCTCGGCGACGACGCCGCCGGTGCGGGCCCGGCCGAGCCCACTGGCAGCGCCGGCATGGGCCGCCC
>NZ_JALKFU020000044.1 GCF_023242965.2 Frankia sp. AgKG'84/4 | reverse complement strand
GGGGTCGGGTCGAGCCCGGTGGTCCAGCGGGTTCCCGCCGCGCCGGATGGGCCGGCGCCGCGCGGCACGGTCACGTCCAGCGCCATGGGGGCGCCGGGGCTCGGCGACGTCGCGACCTTCCGGGGCGCGGTCGGCCAGCTCGGGGCGAGCAAGCCGTTCGTCGACTTCGTCGCCACCCACAACGACGATGTCGTGCACCTGGACCTGCTGGCCCCGGTCGACGGCAACACCGAGTCGTTCTTCCCCGGCCCGGAGCTGGGCGGCGACGCCGTGCCGAACCTGACCCTGTACGGGCAGTGCGAACGGCTCGTCTACGGCCAGACGCCCGGCTCGGAGCCGGCGCTGGGCTGCGTCGGCACCAGGTACCGGCTGGCCGGGATGACCGGTGGCGGTGCGACCTTCGACCGCGCCGGGGACTTTTTCCGCCTGCGCGGCTACTTCCGGGTGGCGGCCGGCGGCACGGCGCGACCCGGTATCGCGGCTGTCGAGCTGCGTGCGGTCGACCCCCGGGGCCTGCCGAGCTGACCTGCTCCGCCCGGCGCCACCGCCGCCGCGAAATCCGGGGAAACGACCCCTGGCGACCGGCGGATACGGCGTGGGCGGATTCGCCGTGACACTCGACATTGTTCCCGGCCGGCACCGCTGGCAGGGGCGCTGTTCCCGATGGCGACCGGCGTGCCTGGTTTCGGTGACGGATGGACGCGGAACAAATCCCAGAGCATGTTCTCTAGTGGGGGTGCGCGGTGTTCCAAATTATCTGGATCATCCTGGCCGGACTGGTGATCGGTGTGTTGGCCCGCCTGATCGTCCGGGGTAAGCAGGACATTCCGCTCTGGCTGACCGTGGCCATCGGTATCGTCGGCGCACTCGTCGGCAATGTCATTGCCAGCGCGATCGGTGTGCGGCACACCGGCGGGATCGACTGGATCCGCCACATCCTGCAGGTCGGTGTCGCGGTGGGCCTGATCCTGCTGGCCGCGCCGCTGTGGGCGGCCCGCAAGAGCGGCGGCCGCCCGCACGACAGGCACACGGCCGGGAGACTGTGACAGGACCTGCGGCCGCTGCCCGGGTGCCGCTGCTCGGGTGCCGCTGCTCGGGTGACGATGTCCAGCCCGGGGCCGCGTCAGCGGCCCCGGCGCACCCAGTCGTCGTAGTCGACGCTCTCCTCGCCGATCGTCGTGTCGTCGCCGTGGCCGGTGTGGACGACGGTCTGCGCCGGCAGGGTGAGCAGCTTCGCGCGGATCGAGGCGAGGATCGTCGGGAAGTCCGAGAACGACCGGCCGGTCGCGCCGGGACCGCCGCGGAACAGCGTGTCGCCGCTGAACACGACCGGTTCCCCGCCGAGTTCGCCGAACAGGCAGATGCCGCCGGGGGAGTGACCGGGGGTGTGCAGGACCCGCAGCGCACCGCCGCCGGGCAGCGTGACGAGCTGGCCGTCGGCGAGTGCCCGGTCGGGTTCGCGCCGCGGGTAGACGGCGCGCCACAGCACGTCATCGTCGGGATGCAGGGCGATGGGAGCGCGCACCAGGTCGGCGAGTTCCGCGGCGGCGTTGATGTGATCATTGTGACCGTGCGTGGCCACGATCGAGGTGACGACCCGGTCGCCGATCGCCGCGGCGATCACCGATGGGTCGTGCGCGGCGTCGATGACGACCACGCCGTGGTCGTCACCGACGAGCCAGACGTTGTTGTCGACCGTGAACGACTGGCCGTCCAGGGTGAAGTCACCGCGAGTGATCACCCGGTCCACCCGAAGTTCCGTACTGCCGGTCATGACGTCCCCCCATCCCCGATCGCCGTCCGCATCCCGGGCGGCCCTGCTCGCCGTTCCGACCGTATCGGTCGGCGCCCCGCCCAGTGGCGCCCTGGCGCCCCGCTCGGGCCGCCGATGCGGACGGGCGGGCATGATCTCACCCGTTCGGGGCAGCCGGGCGCGCTCTGGGGGCACCGGCGGGTCGCCGGTGGGCCCCCGCCCCACCGCCCGGGGCGCCGCGACCACCAACCGGAGCCGCCCGGAGGGACCGCCACGAAAGCGGTAGCACCGAAGTGGGCGCCGCGGGCGGCGACCGGTGGGAATCCGGTCCGGCCCCCGGCGGCGTTCCCACCATCCGGGCCACGCCGTCGCACCCTCCGTGCGCCCATAGGTGGAGATTGCGCGATGCTGGCGGCCGTTGGCCGCGATGTCGGATAGGCCTTCGCGGGCCGTTCGCCGGCCATCGTGCGCCAGAGCGACATCAATCCATCACACCAGGTGGATGATTCCGCACCCTTGTGGCGGCCGGCGGCCAAGGCGCGCAGGCCGCCGATGCGCGACACGCCGCTTTGCGGCCACCCGGCGACGCCGAGAACGGGTCGATGTCGGTACGCTCCTACCGGTCCGTTTCTGCTCTTTGTAGAAGGAGCAACCCGTCCGTGGTTCGTTTCGCCGACGCTCCCTCCGTCGAGTCCCCGATCCGTCTCTCCTATGGGGAGGTCACGGTCGGTGATCCCCGGCTGTCCGAGGAAGGGCGCCTCGAAGCCGGCGGCGGGACCATCGATGAAGGGGTCGGCGAGCCCGGTCCCACCGGCCGCCCGCTGCCGTCCTTCCGTGTTCCCGCTCCGCTCACCTCACACGGGCCCGCCTGGATCGTCGCCATGTGCAACCAGAAGGGCGGCGTCGGCAAGACCACCAGCACCATCAACCTCGGCGCCGCGCTCGCCGAGTACGGCCGCCGGGTGCTGCTGGTCGACTTCGACCCGCAGGGCGCGCTCTCGGTCGGTCTCGGCATCAACCCGATGCAGTTCGACCTGACCGTCCACGACCTGCTGCTCGGCCGCGAGAACGACATCCGCGAGGTCATCGTCGAGACCCAGATCGACGGGCTCGACCTGCTGCCGAGCAACATCGACCTGTCCGCCGCCGAGGTGCTGCTGGTCACCGAGGTCGGCCGGGAGCACTCGCTCGCCCGCGCGCTCGCCCCGATCCTCGACGACTACGACGTCATCCTCGTTGACTGCCAGCCCTCGCTCGGCCTGCTGACCGTCAACGCGCTGACCGCCGCGGACGCCGTCATCGTCCCGCTGGAGTGCGAGTACTTCGCGCTGCGCGGGGTGGCGCTGCTGCTGCAGACCATCGACAAGGTCCGCGAGCGGCTGAACTCCCGCCTCGAGGTGGCCGGCATCCTCGCCACCATGTACGACGCCCGTACGCTGCACGCCCGGGAGGTGCTCGCCCGCGTCGTCGAACGCTTCCCCGACGAGGTGTTCCACACGGTGATCAACCGGACGGTTCGGTTCCCGGAGACGACGGTGGCCGGTGAGCCGATCACGACCTACGCGCCGACCTCGGTCGGCGCCGCGGGCTACCGTCGGCTCGCCCGCGAGCTGATGGTCCGGCACGACACGCCACCGGCCGTCGGCTAAATCCGGCACTTTCGGCGACTGGGACGAAAAGGTAGCAACGTGCTGTTCCATCTTGCCGAACCGGCGGCGCTTCTCGGGATCGCGGTTGCCTTCCTCCTCGGTGTGTACGCGCACGACGCCGCGCAGGTCCTTGTCGCCCGGCTCGTGCGCGACCCGACTCCGATGCGCGCCGGCCGGCTGACGACGCACATCAAGCACCGGCTGAGCCCCTACAGCGGCCTGGCCGTGGTCATCGTGGGCCACGGCTGGGCCGAGTCCGTGCCGATGAACGACGTGTGGCGCAAGCGGCGCTTCCACGTCGCCGCCGCGGTCCTCGCCGGGCCCATCGCGTACCTGCTGCTCGCCCTCGGCTCGCTGGCGTTGTTCCAGGTCCTCGGCGACAACGCGTCGATCGAGCTCGGCAACCGCGTCACCGAGGTGACGGTGGCGAACAGCTTCGCCGCGGAGCTGACCCTCTGGCTCGCGGTCACGTTCGGCTCGATGCTCATCGTCAGCCTCATCCCCGTCCCGCCGACCGACGGCGGCCGGCTCGTGTTCCTGCTCGGCCCGACCTCGCCGGGCTGGCGTAGCGCCCACTACCGCCTCACCGAGGGCAACATCGGCCTGATCATCCTGCTTGCGTTGCTGCTGCTGCCGGTGCTGTTCGCCGGGTTCCCCTCCGTCGTCGGCCAGCTGATCGGCCCGCTGCTGCGTGGGCTCGCCTCGCTGATCGGCCTCAACCTGGGCTGAGCCCGGACGATGGCCTGGATCATGCGCCGGGGGAACCCGCGTAGCGTGGCGCCATGACCCGGTCCCAGGCCGACGCCGACAAGCGCGCGATCCCGCGGGCGCGGGTCTCGGTCGACCGCGTGAGCGAGGCCGCGGCCGGCGCGGAACCGGGCGTCGACGCCGCGGCGGCGCGGACCGGCCGCGGCGGTCGTACCGAGCAGTTCGTGGTCGAGCTCGCCAACTTCTCCGGGCCGTTCGACCTGCTGCTGTCGCTGATCGCCAAACACCGGCTCGACGTCACCGAGGTCGCGCTCTCGCAGGTCACCGACGAGTTCGTCGCGCACCTCCGCCGGCTGGGCACGCGGTTCGACCTGGGCCAGGCCACCGAGTTCCTGGTCATCGCGGCCACACTGCTGGACCTCAAGGCCGCCCGGCTGCTGCCCGGCGCCCTGTCCGACGACGAGTCGGAGGACCTCGCCCTGCTGGAGGCCCGCGACCTGCTGTTCGCCCGGCTGCTGCAGTACAAGGCCTACAAGGAGGCCGCCGGACTGTTCGCCGGGCTGATGGCGCTGGAGTCCCGCCACGTCCCGCGCGCGGTGCCGCTGGAGGCCCGCTACGCCGATGCGTTGCCCGAGGTCCAGCTCGGCATCGGGCCCACGGAACTCGCCGCGCTCGCCGCGCGACTGCGCGAGCCGGCGCTGCCCCCGCTGGTCGCCACGGACCACGTGCACCTGCCCAGGGTCAGTGTCCGCGAGCATATGATCGCGATCATCGGCCTGCTGCGCGAGCTCGGCACCGCGGACTTCCGCACCCTGTGCGCCGGCTGCCGGCAGACGATCGAGGTCGTCGCCCGCTTCCTGGCGCTGCTCGAGCTGTTCCGGGAGGGGCGGGTCTCGTTCGACCAGGAGATCCCGCTCGGCGAACTGATCGTGCGCTGGATCGCGGTGGACGACGACGGCCAGGACGGCCTGACGACCGTCGGCCGCGGCCTGTACGGCGACGACGTGAACGGCGACGACGTGAACGGCGACGACGTGAACGGCGCTGACGTGAACGGCGCCGACGTGAACAGCGACGACGGCGCCAGTGTCGATGTCGCCGTCGATCGCGACGTCGATGGCGATGGCGAGGAGGCATCGTGACCCGCCCCCCGGACGGTTCCGACAGCTCCGGCGAGCGTCCGCCACTGGCCGCGCTGCTGGAGGCGGTGCTGATGGTCGCGGAGCGGCCGGTCGGCGTGGCGGAACTCGCCACCGGTCTCGGCGCGTCCGCCCGCGAGATCGAGCGGCTGCTGCCCGAGCTTGCCGAGGACTACGTCCGCCAGGGCCGCGGGTTTCGGCTGCGTCACGTCGGCGCCGGCTGGCGGTACTACACCGCGGACGAGTGCGCGCCCTGGGTGGAGAGCTTCGTGCTCGCCGGCCAGTCGGCGCGGCTGTCCCAGGCATCCCTGGAAACCCTCGCCGTCGTCGCCTACCAGCAGCCGGTCAGCCGGGGCCGGATCGCGGCCGTGCGCGGGGTATCCGCCGACGGCACCATCCGCACCCTGACCGCGCGCCGGCTCGTCGAGGAGGTCGGGCACGACCGCGAGACCGGTGCGATCCTCTACGGTACGACCGACTACTTCCTGGAGCGGATGGGTCTACGCGGCCTCGACGAGCTGCCGCCGCTGGCCCCCCTGCTGCCCGGCCTCGACGATCTGGATGACATCGTCATCCCGTGAACCGCATGTCCCCTCCGACCAGTCAGATCCGTTTGATCTGTCCGACACATGAGCTGGTGGCCCGATGACCCGACCCGCATCCGACGAGGGAATCCGGCTGCAGAAGGTCCTCGCGGCCGCCGGCGTGGGCTCGCGGCGGCACAGCGAGGAGCTCATCGCTGCCGGCCGGGTCCGCGTCGACGGCACCGTCGTGCGCGAGCAGGGCCGCCGCGTCGACCCGGAGCTGGCGGTCATCGAGGTCGACGGCGAGCGGATCGTCACCCGCGCCGGCCTCGTGCATCTGGCGCTGAACAAGCCCCGCGGCGTGCTCACGGCGATGTCCGACGACCGTAATCGGCCGACCATCGCCGACCTGCTCACCGAGTTCGGGCCCGGCCTGTTCCACGTCGGCCGCCTCGACGCCGACAGCGAGGGCCTGCTGATCGTCACCAATGACGGCGAGCTGGCCCACCGCCTCACCCACCCGTCCTACTCCGTGCCGAAGACATACCTCGTCGAGGTCTCCGGGCCGCTGCGCCGTGAGGTCCCGCGCACGCTGCGCCAAGGCGTCGACCTGGAGGACGGGATGGCGCGCGCCGACTCCGTGCGCATCGTCGACAACGCGAACGGCCGGGTCATGCTGGAGATCATCGTGCACGAGGGGCGCAAGCGCCTCGTGCGCCGGATGCTCGCCAGCGTCGGCTACCCGGTGCGCCGGCTGGTGCGGACCAACCTCGGCACGGTCCACCTCGGCACGCTGCGCGCCGGCCGCGCGCGCCACCTCACCCGGCACGAGGTCGGGTCGCTGTACCGCGGCGTCAACCTGTGACGGCACCAGCTGTGACGGCACCATAGGCTGTCTTCCCATGGTCGTATCGGGCTGGGATCCAGCCAGACTGCCGCGGCTGCGCCGGGTCGGCGTCGTCGGAACAGGGCTGATCGGCACCAGCATCGGGCTCGCGCTGTCCGCGCGGGGCGTCGAGGTGCTGCTCCAGGACGTTGACGAGGCCCAGGTCGCCATCGCCGAGAAGATGGGCGCCGGCCGGCGCTGGGCGGGGGAGCGCGTCGAGCATGCCGTCATCGCCACTCCCTTGCCGACGATCGCCCGGGAAGTCCGCTCCCTGACGCAGGGCGGCCTCGCCGAAACGGTCAGCGACGCCGGCAGCGTCAAGGTGCGTCCGCTGGTCGAAGGCGCCCAGCTCGGCTGCGACCTGTCGACGTGGTGCCCGGCGCACCCGATCGCCGGCCGGGAGCGCCACGGCGCGGTCTCCGCCCGCGCCGACCTGTTCGCCGAGCGGGTGTGGGCCGTCTGCCCCGTCCCGCACACCGGCTCCGCGGCGCTGCACGCCACCGTCGCGGTGGCGCTGGCCTGCGGGGCGACCCCCGTACGCACCACCCCGCGCCATCACGACGAGGCGATGGCGGCGCTCTCGCACGTGCCGCAGATCGTCGCCAGCGCGCTGGCGGGGTCCGTCGTCGGGCTCGCCCCGCAGGACATCCCGCTGGCCGGCCAGGGCTTCCGGGACACCACCCGGCTCGCCGAGAGCGATGCCGGCCTGTGGGCCGGGATCATCGAGGGCAACCGGGTGCCGATCGCGCGGCGGGTGCGTGAGCTCGGCGCCCGGCTCGGCGCGCTCGCCGACACTCTCGACGTGGGCGGCGCCGACGACGTCACCGCGGCGGTGACCAGCCTGATGCGCGCAGGGCAGGACGGCCGCGCCCGGCTGCCCCGCAAGTCCGGCGCGTCACCGCGGGAGTGGGGCTGGATCGGCGTCGTGCTCGATGACCGTCCCGGCCAGCTCGCCGCGATCGTCGGGCTGATCAGCGAGTGGCAGGTGAACGTCGAGGACGTCGGCCCGTTCGAACACAGCCTCGACGCGCCTGCCGGGATCGTGGAGCTCGCCGTCGATCCGGGTGCCGCCGACGAGGTCGTCGACCGGCTCACGGCGACTGGTTGGACGGCATACCGTCGATCCTGACGCGCCACCGAGTAGCCTGATCCGGGTCGCACGTGTCGGTTCGTCGAACGCGGCGCGACCCACGGGTTGACGACGCCGGTCCGTGCGTGGGCCGGGGTGCGTCGCCAGCCCTCCGACGGGCCGCCGTCGGGGCCCCGGCGTCCGGTCCGAGACCGGACCGCGCCGCACTCCCCGACCGGGGCGGTGCGCGATGCCGCGCCCGCGGCCCGACGACTCTCATCGTTTCCGGGACGGAGGAATCGGGTGGAGCCCGACCAGGGGTCTGCGCTGCCGGCGGGCAACATCGCCGCCGACGGGGCGAAGGGAACGATGTCCGGGCCGCACGGAGCCGGAGGTGGCGCGCTGACGCGCCCCCGGGACCCGGGCGAGAGCCTGGTCGTCGCGGTGGATGGCCCGGGCGGGTCGGGTAAGAGCACCGTGGCCCGCGAGCTCGCCCGGCGCCTCGGCCTGCGCTACCTCGACACCGGCGCGATGTACCGGGCCGTCACCCAGCTCGCGCTGGAACGACGCGTCGACCTCGAGGACCAGCAGGCGGTCGCGGAGCTCGCCGAGCGGGCGGTGCTCACGATCGGCACCGACCCGGACCAGCCCTCCGTCGCCGTCGACGGGACCAGGGTCGACGCCGCGATCCGCACCCGGGCGGTGACCAACGCGGTCAGCGCGGTCGCCGCCGTGCCGGTCGTGCGGGCCCGGCTCGTCGCCCAGCAGCGCCAGCTGATCGAGTCGGCGCGGGCGGAGGGCGGCATCGTCGTCGAGGGCCGCGACATCGGCTCCGTCGTCGCGCCGGACGCTCCGATCAAGGTGTTCCTCACCGCGTCGACCGAGGTCCGCGCCCTGCGCCGGTCCCGCCAGCTCGGGGAGAAGGGCGTCGACGACGTCGCGCGCACCCTCGCCGAACTCGGCCGGCGCGACGCCCTGGACAGCAACCGGACCGCGGACCCGCTCGCCATCCCCGACGGGGCCATCGTGCTGGACTCCACCACGCTGAGCATTCCCGAGGTGGTCGACGAGGTGCTGCGGCACTGCGGCCAGTCGACCAACGTGACGACATGACCGCCCCCGAGCCGGCCGCCGCCCCGCTCGACGCCGCGCCGACCGCGGCCCCCGCCGTCGCCGCGCCCGCCGTCGCGGAGTCTCCCGCTCCCGAGTCCGCCATCGCCGGGTCCAGCATCGCCGCGCCTGCCACTGCCGAGCCTGTTTCCGTCGAGCCTGTTTCCGTCGAGGCCGCTGTCGCCAAGCCCGCCGCTGCTGGCGCGGTGCTGCACCGGGGGGCCGCGTCGGCGATCTACAACGACCTTCCGCACCGGGTGCTCAAGCCCACCGTCCGCCGGATCCTCAACCGGCTGGTCATGCGGGTGCGCCTGGAAGGCGTGGAGAACGTTCCCGTCGGCGAACCGCTGATCTTCGCCGGCAACCACAGCAGCTGGCTTGACGGGCCACTGGTCGTGATCGAGGCGCCGCGCACCGTGCGCTGCCTGGTAAAGTCCGAGATGTACACCCGGGTGGTCGGTCGGCTGCTGCTGATCAGCGGCCAGATTCCGATTGACCGCGGCCGGCCCGACCGGGAGGCGCTGCACACGGCGCTGGACGAGCTGGCCCGCGGCGGGGCCATCGGGGTGTTCCCCGAAGGAACGCGTGGCAGTGGGGAGATGGCCGCCGTCCAGCACGGCATCGCCTACCTCGCCGTCCATGGCCGTTGCCGGGTGCTCCCCGTGGCCTGCATCAACACCGCCGCGGCGCTGCCGAAGGGCGCGCGGTGGCCGCGCCGGTCGGTCCAGGTGCGGGTCGTGTTCGGCAAGCCGTTCGACGTGGACGTCCCGGCGAACCCCCGGTCGCGGCGCGCGCTCGCCGCCGTCGCCGAGGACATCCGGGTGCGCCTGCTGGACCACCTCGAAACCGCCCGTGCCGACCACGGCCAATCCGCCGCGTGACCGACGAGGCCCACCGGACCCGAAGACAGGTACCACAGCCATGGCAGTGATGAACGGACGGGACACCCGCATGAATCGCGACGGTGCGGTCGATGACGGCGCGCTCGGCGACGGTCTGCTCGACGACGCGGCGAGCGTCGGCGATGGCGTCGACGAGAACGGGCAGGCGTTGTTCGGCCCGGCGCTCGGCCAGCCGATCGTTGCCGTCGTCGGCCGGCCGAACGTCGGCAAATCGACGCTGGTCAACCGCATCCTCGGCCGCCGGGCCGCCGTCGTGGAGGACGTCCCCGGCGTCACCCGTGACCGGATCGCCTACGACGCGGTGTGGAACGGTCGCCGGTTCACCCTCGTCGACACCGGCGGCTGGGAACCCGACGCCTCCGGGCTCGCAGCCCAGGTCTCCGAGCAGGCCCGCGCCGCCCTCGACACCGCCGACGCGCTGCTGTTCATCGTGGACGTCACCACCGGCGCCACCGACGCCGACGAGGCCGTCGCCCGGGTCCTGCACCGTAGTGGTCTGCCCGTCATCCTCGTCGCGAACAAGGTCGACGATGCCCGGACCGAGTCTGACGCGGCGGCGCTGTGGGGCCTCGGCCTCGGCGAGCCGCACCCGGTGTCCGCGCTGCACGGCCGGGGCAGCGGTGACCTGCTCGACGCGGTGCTCGCGGTGCTGCCCGAGGCGCCGCGTGAGGTCTTCAACGAGACCGACGGCCCGCGCCGGGTCGCGCTCATCGGCCGGCCGAACGTCGGCAAGTCCAGCCTGCTCAACCGCATCGCCGGCAGCCGCCGCTCGCTCGTGCACGACGTCGCCGGCACCACCCGCGACCCCGTCGACGAGCTGGTCACCGTCGGCGGCGAAGAGTGGATGTTCATCGACACCGCCGGCCTGCGCCGTCGCATCCGCGAGGCGTCGGGCGCCGAGTACTACTCGTCGCTGCGCACCGCCTCCGCGCTGGACGCCGCCGAGGTCGCCATCGTCCTGCTGGACGCCTCCCAGCCGCTCACCGAGCAGGACCAGCGGGTGATCTCGATGGTCGTCGACGCCGGGCGCGCGCTCGTCCTCGCGTTCAACAAGTGGGACCTCGTCGACGAGGACCGGCGCTACACCCTCGAGCAGGAGATCTCCCGCGACCTCGCCCGGGTCGCCTGGGCACCGCGGGTCAACGTCTCCGCCCAGACCGGTCGCGCCACCGAACGCCTGGCTCCGGCGCTGCGCACCTCCCTGGACTCGTGGGGCCTGCGGATCCCGACCGGCCGCCTCAACACCTGGCTCGGCGAGGTCACCGGCGCCACCCCGCCGCCGGCCCGCGGCGGCAAGGTTCCGAAGATCCTTTTCGCCACCCAGGCCGGCGTGCGCCCCCCGCGTTTCGTCGTCTTCACCACCGGCTTCCTCGAGCCGACCTACCGCCGCTTCCTGGAGCGACGCCTGCGCGAGGACTTCGGCTTCGCCGGCTCCCCGATCTCGATCTCCGTCCGCGTCCGGGAACGCAACGACCGCCGTCGCCCCGCCTGACCCTCGGCCGCTGCTGCGCGGCGCTAGAGGCATACAGATCACGTTGGACCTCCGTCCACGGCGTCTCTCTGTCCGCAGGAGTTGCCCCGTGGATGGGGCTCCTGTCCGAACGGGCACTCTCCACTAGCTGGCCTCGCCCGTCCCGCAGCTCCCTTGTTACCGGATTCGCCCGCCCCGGGGATTCCCTTGTCCACAGGCTGTCCGTTGTCCACAGGAATCGAACGTGGGTTCGACAGGCGGTGGGGTGGAGTCCTACGGTTCGTTCATGGTCATCGACGTGGACGAGGATGTGGACGGCGCGCCTGCCGCGCCGCCGGGCGACATGCTTTCGAGGCTGCTGGTGATCGGCGAGCAGGTCGGCGGCCTGCTCGCCGACGAACCATGGCGCCTGTCGGACGGCGCATTGGCCCAGCTGATCGAGGGCGTCCATCAGGTTGGTTCGCGGCTGACGGCAGTGCGGGGCCAGGCCCTGGCGGATGCGTTCTCCCGCGGTTTCGCCGTGCGGCAGGGCGCTGCGGATCTGCCAGGCTGGCTACGCGAGCGACTGGTACTGGCGCCGACAGAGGCCCGCAGGCAGGTCGCCGTCGCCCGAGACCTCGATGGCCCGTGCCAGCTGACCGGGCAGGCGCTGGCGGCGGGGGAGATCGGCGCCGACCAGGCCCGGGTGATCTGCGAAGCCATGCGCGTGCTTCCTGGCGGGATCAGCACGCAACAACGGGCCGCCGCCGAGCGCGTGCTGGTCGAGTACGCCCACACCTTCGATCCGTACCAGCTCGTCAAGTTGGCAGCGCGGCTGCGAGAGCAACTCACCATGGTGGACACCTCGCCCGGCGGCGAGGACCCGGCGGCAGACGCCGGTAGCGGCGGTCGTGGGAAGGGCCACGACTCCGACAAGCGTGACGCGAATGGTCCCGGAGACGGCTCAGCTTCGCCTGGCGCGGATGCCGATTCCGCCGTGAACGACGCCGCCGTGAACGACACCGCCGGCAGTGATGCGGCTGCCGGCGGTGAGGACGCGCGGCGCGCAGGTTCTGACGGTCGGGCTGGTGAAGGAAGCCGACAGGACGAGGCCGGTTCGCCGGATCCGGCGGCGGTGCGCCGCCTCTCGTTCACCGATACGCCGCAGGGTACGACTCTGATCTATGGCGAACTTGATGCCGAGGGTGCGGCTCTGCTGCGTAGTGCCCTGGATGGCTTGGCCGCGCCTCAGCCCGCTGAGAACGGGACACCGGATCGGCGCGGCTCGGCACGCCGCCGTGCGGATGCGCTGATCGAGCTGGTCAGCCGGGCGGTGGGTGCCGGTGCGGTCCCCGCCTCGGGTGGGATTCGTCCGCAGCTGGTCGTCACCGTCCCGTGGGCCACGCTGGTGGAGCGTGGGGTCGAGGTGGCGGAGACGAGCTGGGGCCTGCCGTTGCCGCGTGGGGCACTGAGACGGTTGAGCTGCGATGCGGAGGTCGTGCGGATACTGGTCGATCCCCACGGCGTGCCGCTGGATGTCGGCCGGACGACCAGAACGATCCCGCCGGCACTGCGCCGGGCGCTGGCTGTCCGGGACCGGGGGTGCGTCTTCCCTGGCTGTGATCGACCGCCTTCATGGTGCGAGGGCCACCATGTGATCCATTGGCTGTTCAGCGGCGTGACGGCCCTACACAATCTTGTGCTTCTATGCGGTGATCACCATCGGCGGGTGCACCACGACGGCTGGGACATCACCTTCGATGAGCACCAGCGACCCCAGCTCATCCCACCGTACCGCGTCGATCCCCACCGCCGGCCCCGTCACAACCCCTACAGCCAGCCGTTTCCGGACCGGCTGTTGCCGACAAGGTGACTGGCTCGTTGCCCGGTCGGAGACGGGGATGTGGCTGGAGACTGTCCCCGCCGCCCGGTGTCCCCGGCAGTTGATCAGTAAGTCTCGGCGGATGGCCAGCGGAATGCACAGCCCACTACGACCCGGCGCGGCGGAACTCGCCGAGCTGGACCGCGCGTCGTTCGCCGCGGTAGCGCGCGCGGCGCGCCGACGCTGGGCCGAGCTCACCGGCCCGCTGGCGGACCTCGCCCGCACGGTCGCCGACGTGGTGCGCGAGCGCGAGCTCACGCCGCTCACGGTCGCCCGCGAGGCCGGCGTACCGCCCGGCACGGTGGCGGCCCTGTTCGCGCTCGACGGGCGGCTGGCGGCGGTGGAGCTGGAGGCGCTGCGCCGCTGGGCCGGCGCCGGGCCCCGTGGCGCTCGCGAGGCCGCCTAGGTCGCGTTACCGTCGCGGCCATGACGGCGATCTTTGGTGTGGACGCGGAGACGAACGGCCTCTACGGGCAGGTGTGGGCCATCGGCGCGGTCCTGCTCGACCCCGCGACGCGGGCCGTGACGGCGACGTTCGCTGGGCAGATCTCCCCTGGAGAGGTCACCGACGACTGGACACGACGCAACGTCGTGCCGGTGGTCCACCTGCCGCTCTACCCCTCGCGGGCCGAGCTCCTGGAGGCATTCTGGGCCTTCTGGGAACGGCACGGGGGTCGAGGTCGAGATGTGGAGGCCGTCGCTGATATCCAGACCCCAGTGGAGGCGGGCCTGTTCCGGGCCTGCGTGCAACGGGATCGGGAACTTCGCGAGTTCGCCGGCCCGTACCCGCTGCACGAGCTGGCCAGCGCGCTGTGGATGGCCGGGCTGGACCCGGACCTGGACCGGCGGGAGTTCTGTGGGCGGCCTGACCTCGTCGCCCACGACCCGGTCGCGGACGCCACGGTGGCGGCGTTGTGCTGGGCGAAGCTCGCCACGATGCGCCCGGCGAGCACGGAGCCCTTCTGCTGATCCAGCAGCCACATCAAAGGCCGAACCCTTCGCCTCTCCGCGCCGCTGCTCATGGCCAGCAATCATCCATCCTGCGCGATCGCAGGCCAGGGCGAAGACCTTGGCTCAGGTGCGAGGTCGGTATGTAGACGCCGGAGGCGGCGGGGTCGCTGGCTGGGTCCGCTTGGGAATCGTGCGTTCGCCTGGCGGTTCCTCTCGCCCGTGGACGCGGAGGACAGGGCGAACCGTATCCTCCATCGACTTCAGGCGCCTGTGTAGTTCGCCAGCCAACTCCTGGGTGTGGCGCCGCTCGTGGTGGCGCCGGAAGGTGTCTCCCGCCACGTTGAAGTAGGTGCCCGCACGCTCGCGACGTTCGGTGAGATTGAGGACCATGCGTCGCCCTGGCGGGAGCGGCTCGATGTCGAGCAGCGCCCTCAGAGCATCCGAGTGCGGAGATCTGAGCGACGCGACCGATGAAACGAGGAGCTGGTGCCCTCGCCGAACCCGGAACATCTGATCTTCACCGTCGCGCGTCTGTGCGAGAACGTCGAGCAATTCGGGATGTTGCAGCAGGTCCGACGACAGGGCGACACCGGACCGGTAGGCCCGGGTTAGCAGGTGCCCGAGACGCTCGGTGTCGACATCGGTCATGGCATGGGGTCCCCTGTGTGACAACGGGTCCCTGCGTGAGACCGCTCCTTTTGATACTGACAGCAAACGGTCTATGACGTTGCCGGGTTGCCGCCGGGTTGCCGCCTGCTTGGGTGTCACCCTCGTGCCGTTGAGAACCCACAGATGATCGCTGCCCACTTATTGCCGGTCGCCCTCCTGGGGACGTGACAGGCCGCGCGAAGCGCGGAATCACCGCCGGGTACGCGCCGGGTCTGGTCGCGAATATTCGGCGGGATGGCGCCGGGTTTTCGCACAGACCGGTCGAACGTCACGCGAAAAGCTACGCCGAGACGCCGTACGCGTATCGAAAGAAAGGTGGTCGGTGCGAGCGCTGCGCATTCTCAGGTAACGGCTAATCGCGTCGGCCGCCGTTGAGCGTTCTCGGTGTCAGGTCCAGCCTATTCCAACAGATGGGGCTTCCCGCGCGACAAGGCTAGTGATAAGTTTTGTCGTGTTGTTCCTGACCCTGGCAGGGACTCTCGTCGGGTCCGCTGGGGCGGCATCCGCCGTCGTTCCTATGCCGAGCTGCAAGAGCAACCCGTCGATCCATGGAACTCTGGGGTCTTGCACCTCGGTGAGACGGCTCAGGGCACCTTCGTTTGGAGTGGAGCCATGACTTCGGTCTCGGAGAAGCCGGGATTCTATCGAATCTCGGTGCTCGGGGGCAAGAGGGTGCTGGACGGGAAAAACAAGCACTATCCCTATTTCCCGCACGGCTCCATCCCTGCCAAGCTCGCCTTGCAGGGTCGGCGGATGTCGATATCTGTTAACCTGGTCTCTGACACTGGAAACGTCTATAACTCCGTCCAGAATGGGTGTGTGATGTGACCGATTCCCTTGATCCAGCCAGGATCGTGGCAGAGTTCCTTGTCAGCAATCTGTCCGAAACGTTGCCGCCGGGACTCTTGCTGATCTCGGATTCCGGTGCCGATCTTGTGGTCAAGGAAGGTGCCGAGGTTACGCCGTGTTTGGATCTGGCACTGATCTCCAATCCGGAGAACGCTGATGATTTCGCGGGCCTGATTCACGTCGCGCTGGACAGCGTCCAGGTCGCGGTCTCGCGAATCACGAGACTCCCGTGGCCCCGGGTGGGGGAGTCTCTCAACGTGGTGGACGCGTACAGCATCCAGGTCGGAAGATCGATCTCGTCCGGCTATGGAACCGCGGATGACCCGTTGCTTCCGCTGCCACCTCTCCCCCTCCCGGAAACCTTGACCTAGCGCGGTCAGCTTGTACCGGTGAGTGCGGCCGAGAGGGTCCGCGAAGAAGGGTGGCCTGCGAGAGTCTGTCGCCGGCCACCCTCCTGGTTTTCCAGCGATGAAGATCGCGCCTCAGCTCCACAGCCGCAGGTACTCCGCGGCCGAGTTCGGGTTGCGGTTCCACTCCCGCAGGCCGGAGCTGACGTTGGTCGTCGTGTAGTCGTCGAAGTAACTCTCCCCGGTCAGCGCCGGGCGCCCGTTGGGCAGGCGCTGCGCCCACTGGGCAGCGAAGAAGTCGTGCATCCAGCGGATGTAGGCCGGGTTGTCGCCGCCGCCCTGCTGGCTGACGGTGTTCAGGCCCCACTCCGGCCACAGGGTCGGCTTGCCGTGCTGGCGGGCAAACGCGGCCCAGAACTGCGCCCGGTACGGGGTGGCCTCGCGGGCGGCGACCGCCCCATCCCCGACGGCACGGGGCCAGTGGTCGTAGAGGTCGATCCCGACGTGGTCGACGTACTCGTCGCCGGGCCACAGGTTGAGAGGGTTCTTTGAGGGTGGGTTCTGGCTGCCGCCGGCGTTGACCGTCCAGGCGATCTCGGCGCCCGACGCGGTCTTGCGGATGTTGGTCACGACCCGGCGGAAGGCGGCGACGTGCGCGTCGGCGCTCTACCCAGACACCGCGGGCATCGCGGAACGATGCTGCCACAAAGCGGTCCTGGAGGCGGCCGGCATTCCCGATGCCGCCATCGAGACGCGGCTGGGACACGCGCCGAGTGGCATTTCCGGGGTCTACTCCCATGTCCTGCGCGAGACAGAGGACCGGATCGTCAAGGTCCTGCCGTCCCGGTACGAGGCCGCGACCGCAGCCTGACCGTCCAGGCGTAGCGACACACCCGCATGGTGCAAGGCTGGCCAGCGCCTCGGAGTGAAGAACGTCACATCGCCCGCACGGGCCGGATTCGGCCGTGGAATCGCAGGAAGTGGCGCCGGCGAGGCTAGGCGAAGCCCATGTTTTTCATGATCCACTCAAGTGTCCACAGGGTGTCCATGAAATGCGAAAGCCCCCTCCGCCGCGATCGGCCGAGGGGGGCAATCTCGTTGTCGGGACGACAGGATTTGAACCTGCGACCCCCAGACCCCCAGTCTGGTGCGCTACCAAGCTGCGCCACGTCCCGTACGGAAGCAACGTTACCGTACTGGAGGCTCCGAGTGTGACCGGGGGTCGCGTCGACGTTGACGCGACCCCCGGACCCTCGTGCGCGGCCCGCGTGGGACCAGGCCGAGGCCGTCACCCACGAGGGTTTCCTGCGGCTGATGCCGCGGGATGGCAGAGTCAGGCCGCGCCCTGGGCGCGCCGCCGAGCCACCCCTGCGCCGATCAGAAGGGCGCCGAACGCGGCACCGGCGAGCGGGATCATGGGCGAGGACGAGGGGTCGGCCATGCCGCCGCCGCCAGCGGCAACTCCGCCGCCGACGCCGCCGCCGACGACACCGACACCGACACCGGCGACAACGCCGCCGACCGGGCAGTCCCTGCCGTCCTTGTCCTTGTCCTTGTCATCCCAGTTGAACCAGTCGCCGTCCTTGTCCTTGTCGATGTCGTCGGCGCGGACCTGCTTGTCCTCGTTGAGGTCCTTGCCGTCCTTGCCGTCCTTGTCGTCCTTGGCGACGTCCTTGTCCTTGTCTTTGTCCTTGTCGCCGAAGATGTCCCAGTCGTCCTTGCCGTCCTTGCCGTCCTTGTTGCCGACGCAGTTGTCCTTGTTGCCGATGCCGCCGTCGTTCTTGTCGTCGAACGCGTTGGCGGCCGCCAGGCTAGGCCCCAAGGTCAGTGCAACGCTCGCCGCGCTGGACAGCGCCAGGATGGCGGCGCCGCGCCCCATACCCTTCTTCATGTGGTCCCCTCTCTCACTGATGGTGATCGTGCCATCACTGCGAGTGACACCATAGCGAGTGGGTGTGGCGAAGCACGCCAAGCTCGCTGGGCGTGGTGCGGTCGGATTCGCCGGCTCGCCGAGCGCCGAGTGCGCCGTTTCGTTGCCAGATGTCGGGCTTAATTAGTAATGGGATTCAGTGATGTCGGGTCGCACGGTGCGCCGACCGCTGCTTACCGATTGTGCTCTCTCGGATCGTTACAGTGACGGTCGGTAAGGCGACTGTGGCCTTGGTGCACAGCGGCCCCGATGACCCGGGACGCGGGGCGGCCGGCGGTCGGACCTGTGGACGGGAGGGACTGTGGACCACGAGAACGAGGGCGGTCACCGGAAGCCCGATGCGTCCGAGGAATCGACGGAGCCCGGCCGGCGCGTCGTGCCCGGTGACCCACCGCGGACCGCTGGCCGGGGGTGGGAAGGACCGCGTCGTGGCGTGTCCTGGAGCGGTCGGTTTCATCGCGTTCGTTCGTCGGGAACCTGGGTGGGCGGTGCGGGATCGGGCCGGGTTCGGCCGCGGGTGGCGGGGTCCGCCGCGCGCCGCCCAGGCGCCGCCGGGCGGGGCCGTCGGCGCTGGGGTGTGGTCCCGTCCACCGCCGTGTCGCGGGCGGATGGGTGCTCTGGCCCGGGTGGGTGGTCCGGCCCGGGTGGGTGGTCCGGCCGCGGGTCGGTGGCGGACAGGCTCAGGGTGTACGGGCTGCGGGGCCGGCCGGGCGGACGACGGGACTCGGCGGGTCGCCGGCGTTCGCTGATGTGGCCGGGGTTGCTGTTGGTGGGCGCGGTGCTGGTGATCAGCAGTGGGTTTCGGCTGGCGGAGCCGGCCTTCGACGGTGGTCGTGACGGCGCCGGGGCGCGTGCGGCGGCGGAGCTGCCGCCTGTCCT
>NZ_JALKFU020000449.1 GCF_023242965.2 Frankia sp. AgKG'84/4 | reverse complement strand
GCGCGCGTGCGCGGCGACAGCGCCACCGACGGCCGCCCGGGGTCCCCCGCCGGCCGCCCACGCCGGATGGCCAGGCACTCTGGAACGGTGACCGCCGCGCAGGATTCGGGGCAGACAGCACCGGACACCCCACCCCGGACCGGACCGGACGACATCCCGGTCGCCCCCGTCGAACCCCGGCACCGCACGCTTCCCGGGCCCGCGGTCGTCATCACGGCCCTCGCGTGGGCCGTCGCGGCCGTCCTCGCCCTGCTCGCGGTAGGCCGGCTGGTCCATCTCGACGACGCACTCGACTGGCCCTATTCGGCGATCAACGCGCTGACGCCGCTGCTGTACCTGCCGGCGTACGTGACCCTGGCGGTGTCCTTCGCGCGCCGACGCAACCTGTTGCTGATCCTGTCGGGCGCTCTGATCGTCATCCACCTGTTCTGGTCGCTGCCCGAGGTGCTGCCCGGCAGCGCCGAGAACGCGGCGCCAGGCTCGGCCCGGCTGCGGGTGATGTCGGCGAACCTGTACTACGACAACGCGCACGCCGACCGGCTCGGCGCGCAGGTCCGCGCCGCGAACCCCGACGTCCTGGTCCTGCTCGAACTCTCGCCGCTCACCCTGGCGCGGGTGAACGCGTCCGGAGCGCTGAGCTCCTTCCGCTACCACGAGGTCCGGTCCCGCGACGGGGCGTTCGGCGCCGCCATCTACTCGCGGCTGCCCCTGCGGGACGCGAGCGCGCCGATGGTCGGCGGCTCGATGTCGCTGCGGGCCACCGTCGAGGTCGACGAGCACCGACGCTTCGTGATGTACGCGGTGCACACCATCTCCCCGACCACCGGGACGTACACCGGCCGGTGGCGCACCCAGCTCAGCGCGCTGCGCCAGCAGGCCCGCACGGCGACGCTGCCGGTCGTCATGGCCGGCGACTTCAACGCCACCCGCGACCACCGGCCGCTGCGCCGCCTCATCGACTCCGGGGTGCGCGACGCCCACGACGTCGTCGGCGCCGGCTGGGACCCGACCTGGAGCGCCCGCGCGGTGCTCGTGCCGCCGGTACTGCGCCTGGACCACGTGCTCGCCTCGCCCGCCTTCGCCGTCACCGGCTTCAGCGTCGGCAGGGACTTCGGCAGCGACCACCTGCCGGTGATCGCTGACCTCGCGATGCGCTGACCCGGCGCGGGGCTGACCCGGGTGGGCGCTCAGCGGCCGAGGAAACTCGCCTTGCCCGGGCCGTCGGCGAGGAACGACTCCATCCCGATCCGGCGGTCCTCGCTCCCCCACAGGCCGGCGAACAGCGCGGCCTCCAGCCGCAGTGCCTCGGACAGGCCCATCTCGGCGCCGTCGTCGATCGCCTGCTTCGCCGCGGCCAGCGCCATCGCCGGGCCGGCGGCGTAGCCGCGCGCGATCTCCGTGGCCCGTTCGTAGGTCTGCTCGGCCGGGACGACGGCGTCGGCCAGGCCGATCCGCTCGGCCTCGTCCGCGCGGATCTGCCGGCCGCTGAAGATCAGGTCCTTCGCCCGCGAGGTGCCGATCAGGCGCCCCAGCCGCTGCGTGCCGCCGGCGCCGGGGATCACGCCCAGCAGGATCTCCGGCTGGCCGAGCTTCGCGTTGTGCGCGAGGACCCGCACATCGGCGCACAGTGCCAGCTCCAGGCCACCGCCGAGCGCGTAGCCGGTCACCGCGGCGATGACGGGCTTGGGGATGCGGGCGATCAGCTCGAAGGCCGAGCTGAGGTCGCGGACCCAGGCCGCGGCCTCGGCGAAGTCCATCGGCGCCATCTTCTTGATGTCGGCGCCCGCGGCGAAGACCTTCTCCCCGCCGTAGAGCACGACGGAGCGGATCGCCGGGTCGGCCGTGGCCTGCCCGGCGGCCGCCCGCAGCCCCGCGGCGATCTCGGCGTCCAGTGCGTTCATCGGCGGTCGGTCCAGCCTGATGGTGCCCACGCCGCCCTCGACGTCCAGCCGCACGACGCTCATCGCTGTCCTCCCGCCGCCGGGCCACGCACTGGTCGGCGCGGCCTCCTGTCCGTCCGTCACGATAGGGCGCCATGAGCCGATCTTCATCGGAGTCGACTCCCCGGTGCGGGCGGCCAGGTCCCCGGGACGCGCGGATCGGCCGACGGCTTGGCGGAGACTCGATTAGCGTCAGTGGGGTGTCAGACCCTGGCGGCCGTGTCCGCCCCTCCGACCGGTCGGCGCCCGCCGGCGCCCGCCCGAGCCGCGCCGACGCCCCGGGCGTCCCCGGTCCGGGATCGGCCGGCCCGCTCGGGGTGAGCTGGGACGGCTCCGGGGTGAATGTCGCCGTCGCGGCGCCGGGGGCGGACGCGGTCGAGCTGTGCCTGTTCGACGACGCCGGTGCGGAGACCCGCCACCCGCTGCCGGAACGCGACGGCGCGGTGTGGCATGGCCGCCTGCCCGGGATCCGCCCCGGGCAGCGGTACGGGCTGCGGGCGCACGGCCCGTACGATCCCGAGCGCGGCCAGCGGTTCAACCCGGCGAAACTGCTGATGGACCCGTATGCCCGCCTGGTCACCGGCACCCTGCGGGCGGACCCGGCGATCTACGGCTTCGCCGACGGCGACCCGTACGGCCGGGAGCCCGACGGGCGCGACTCGGCGCCGTTCGTGCCCCGCTGCGTCGTGACCGGTCCGGGCGGGCGCCTCGGCGACGGCTACCGGCCGGCCGCCGGGGACCACGGCCATCCGGCCGCGAACCGCCCGGGCATCCCGTGGGAGCGCACCGTCGTCTACGAGGCGCACGTGCGCGGTCTGACCCGCTGCCATCCCGGGCTGCCCCCCGAGCTGCGCGGCACCTACGCGGGCCTGGGCCACCCGGTGATCGTCGACTACCTCAGCCAGCTCGGGATCACCGCGATCGAGCTGCTCCCGGTGCACGCCTCGGTCTCGGAGACGCCGCTGCTGGCCCGGTCGATGACGAACTACTGGGGCTACAACAGCCTGTGCTTCCTCGCCCCGCACGCGGCGTACGCGGCGACCGACGATCCGGCCGGGGAGTTCCAGGCGATGGTCGCCGCGCTGCACGCCGCCGGCATCGAGGTGCTCCTCGACGTCGTCTACAACCACAGCGCCGAGGGCAGCGAGCGCGGGCCGACCCTGTCACTGCGTGGCCTGGACAACACCGCCTACTACCGGGTGGAACCCACCGATCCCCGCCGCTACCGGGACGTCACCGGCTGCGGGAACACGCTGAACATGACCAGCCCGCACGTGGTCCGGCTGATCTGCGACTCGCTGCGGCACTGGGTCGCCGAGATGGGTGTCGACGGCTTCCGGTTCGACCTGGCCACGGCGCTCGCCCGCAACCCCGACGCGTTCGACCCCGCCGCGCCGCTGCTCACCGCGATCCACGCCGACCCGCTGCTGTCGTCGGTGAAGCTGATCGCCGAGCCGTGGGACGTCGGCTGGGGCGGCTACCAGGTCGGGTCGTTCCCCGCGCCGTGGGCGGAGTGGAACGGCCGCTTCCGCGACACCGCGCGCGACGTGTGGAACGGGCGCACCAGTGGGGTCGCCGACCTCGGTTACCGGCTGACCGGGTCGTCGGACCTGTTCCAGCACTCCGGGCGCCGCCCCTGGGCGTCGGTGAACTTCGTCACCGCGCACGACGGCTTCCCACTCGCCGACCTCGTCTCCTACGCGGACAAGCACAACGAGGCCAACGGCGAGGGCAACCGGGACGGCGAGGGGGACAACCGGTCGGCGAACCACGGCGTCGAGGGCCCGACCGACGACCCGGGGATCCTCGCGACGCGCCGCCGCGTCCGCCGGGGGCTGCTCGCCACCCTGCTGCTGTCGGCCGGCGTGCCGATGCTGCTCGCCGGGGACGAGTTCGGCCGCTCGCAGGGCGGCAACAACAACGCCTACTGCCAGGACAACGAGGTGTCCTGGCTGGCCTGGCCGACGCAGGGCGCGGCGGGCGCCGCGGGCGATCCCGCCGGGGCGGACCCCGCGCTGGGGCGCCTGGTCCGCGGGCTGCTGGCGCTGCGCCGAGACACCCCGGCGCTGCGCGGGGACCGGTTCTTTCGCGGCGGCGAGTCGACCCCGGGCCAGTTCGCGGACATCACCTGGCTGCGCGCCGACGGCCAGGTGATGTCCCAGGCGGACTGGAACGCCCCGCGGCTGGACACGGTCATCGCCGTGCTGGCCGGCGAGGACGCCGCTCCGGGCCTGGTCCACGTCCTGCATCCCGACGATGCCGACACCGGGATCGTGCTGCCCGGCGCGCCCTGGGCGCAGTCCCTCGATCTGCTGCTCGACACCGCCGACGACGACCTCGCCGGCTTCCCGGCCAGCCTCGCGGCACCACGCCGGGTGCTGCCCGGCGGTGCGGAGCTGACGGTGCGCGCCCGCAGCGTCCTGCTGCTGCGGGCGTATCCGCCGCGCTGACGGGCCCGCGC
>NZ_JALKFU020000448.1 GCF_023242965.2 Frankia sp. AgKG'84/4 | reverse complement strand
ATTCAGGCCGCATAATAGCGAAAGACGCAGAGCGGAACGCGAACCGATCTACACCACTCCACGGGGCATTATCCGCGTTTGACTATGCGGAGTGCGGGACTCGGACTGGAGCGGCATCGCGACAATAGCAGCGCCGACCCTCGCCGTCCTCTCCCGGGAGCGGCAGGTACTGCGGCGAACCGGAGCCGTCCTGGTACGGATGACTCTCCGAACAGGCTGATTCAGCGCGCCGCGCGCGGCGGAGAATCACGCGCCGACAAAGGGCGAACAGCCAGCCGTTGGGCGCGCGATCGGATGCACATCGTAAAGGCAGTGCCGCGCCGTTACCCGCCGGCTTCGGACGCGGGGCTCAGGTGGACCGTGCCACCTGGAGCAGGGTCGGATCGGCGGAGCGCTGTTCGAGGGCGATCGCACGCTGGTAGACGGCGCGGGCGGAGCCGCCCAGCACGAAGACGCCATGACCGGCGAGCAGCGCCAGTTGGCTTTCGGCCATCGCCTCGACGGCCCGGCGGGCGGTGGCCGGATCGTTCACCGGGCCCTCGTACTCGTCGAGCAGGGTGAGATCACCACCGCCGCCCAGCGCGGAGCTCTGGTCGAGAATCGGGGGTATCTCGCCCAGGTCCGCCCAGATCGTGCCGAACAGCGGGTGGTTGTGCATCGCCCACCGCACGTCCCCGCGCAGCGCGTGCAGCTGAAGGTGCAGGGGGATGCCGAGGGGAACCGGCCAGTCGCCCTCGACGACGTTGCCGGCCAGGTCGATCCGGATGACCTGCTCTGGCCGCAGCTCGTCCCAGCGGATCAGCCACGGGTTGCACAGCAGGGTGTCGTCGGACTGGCGGACGGTGATGTGACCGGCCAGGTTGTCGTTGTAGCCGGCCCGCCACAGGGCGCGGGCGAGCAGCACCAGTTCCTCGCGCTCGCCGAGGTCGGGCATGAGCTTCTCGCGGGTGGGCACGAACGTCATGGATGGCTTCCCTCCGGACGCGTCGGACGTGGTCAGCCCAGCGGGAGGACGGTGTCCGGCAGTGGGTGGCGGAACAGGCCGGCGGCGTTCTCGCTGCACATCATCCGCAGCTCGGCCGGCGGGATGTGGCCCCAGCAGTCGGCCAGCACCGACTGGGTGTCCGGCCAGGTGCCGTCGCCGTGCGGATAGTCGGTCTCGACCATGATGTTCTCGACGCCGATGTGATGGCGGGTGTCGATCGTGGACGGATCGTCGAGGGTGCAGAACCAGAAGTTGCGCCGCAGCACGTCGGCCGGGCGCAGGTCCCAGCCGACGCCGTAGCCGGAGCGGTCGACGATGTTGTCGAGGCGATCGAGCAGCATCGCGACCCAGCCGATCCCACCCTCACTCATGGCGATCTTCAGGGTGGGGAACCGCGCCGGGTAACCGGACCACAGCCATTCCGCGCAGGCCGTCAGGGAGGCCTGGCCGAACAGGGTCGAGCCGAGCTGCAGGCCGGGGGCGCCGTCGGGCTTGTCGGCCAGGCCCGAGCTGCCGACGTGCAGGGTGATCACGGTGTCGGTGTCGACGCAGGCCCCGATGATCGGGTCCCAGTGGGTGGTGTCCCACAGCGACGGCAGGCCGATGCGGTGTGGCCGTTCCGGGAAGGTGACGGCGGTGAAGCCGCGCTCGGTCTCGACGACCCGCGGCGCGGCGTCGGCGAGGTGCGCGGGCAGCCGCCCGTCGAACAGGTGCGGCGGTTCGGCGACGTGGTCGTCGACGGAGATGACCGTGTACCGCACCTCCCGCGGCGCCGGCTCCGGCAGGAACAGCGGATCACATCGTAGGAACTATGTCGCACTCGGGTCAACCGGCGCGCGCGTGGGACGCCGTCGAGACGTCAGGGACACGCCGGGCACTCCCGCCGGCCCGATCTTCCGACCGGTGGAATGCCGCCGACCGCCGGACCACGTCGAAGCCGACGCCGCCGGGGTTCCTCGCGGTGATGGCCGCCAGAAGACGGGGTCGTAGCGTGCACCGCGGTGCACTCCCGCGGCGCGACGGCGGGTCTCACTCGGCGGCGCCCTCGCGCCTCATCCGGGCCGGCGGATCGGCGGCGCGCCGAGAACGTCCGCGGCGGCGCGGACGAGTTCGCCGACCGGGTCGAGCTGGTCGGCGGTGAGCCGGTAGGCGGGGGCGGCGACGACCATGGCGCCCAGGGGGAATCCGGCGGAGTCGACGACCGGGGCGGCAACCGTGTTGGCATCGGTGAACACGTCGCCAAGACTGCGCGCCCAACCTCGCCGACGGGCCTCGGCGATCTCGGTCAGCTCGGCGGCGGGCGCGTCGACGCCCAGGGCCCGGCGGACCTCGGCATCAGGCTGGCGGGACAGCACGGCACGGCCCGCCGAGCTGCCGAGATAGGGCAGGTGGAAGCCGAGGTGCGCCAGTGCCATCCGGATCGGATGGGGGCTCTCCGCCGTTGCCACCGCGACCAGGTCGCCGCCCTGGACCAGGACGAGCATCGCGGTCTCGCCGGTGGCGTCGCGCACCTGGCGAGGATGCGCTGCACCGCGCTCTTGTCGAGACCGGTGCAGCGCGCAAGCCCGGTGACGCCGGCCGGCTGGGACCGCGCCAGTTCCTCCAGCACGGCCAGTGCCCCGCGCACGGCCCGCACCGTCTTCACCGACGATCCGCCGGGCTCCTCGACCATGACCGGACCGTACCGGGACCGGTGCGTCCACCACGGGCCCGGCCAGGTCTCCAAGATTCTTCGTGGCTGGTGTCGATGCGCCCTCGTGCCGTTCGACCTGTGCGTGGAAGGGTCGAGAGGCGACCTGCGAGGCAGACGACAGGAGTCCAGCGATGGCGAAGTTCATGCTGATCATGCGGAACACCGACGAGTCCCTGAAGACGATGATGGCGACGCCCTTCGAGGAGATGCTCGACAAGGTCGGCCGCTTCAACGAGGAGCTGATCAGCGCGGGCGTGCTGGTCGCCGCGGAGGGGCTGGACGACCCGGCCAACGGCGCCGTCATCGACTACGAGGGCGAGACACCGGTGGTCACCGACGGTCCGTACGGTGAGACCCGGGAGCTGTTCGGCGGCTTCTACCTCATCGAGGTCGCCTCGAAGGAGGAGGCGATCGAGTGGGCCCGGCGGATGCCGTCCCTGCCTGGCTCGAAGTGCGAGCTGCGCCGGGTGCCGAGCATCGACGAGTTCCCCCAGGACAACGAGTGGGTCATCAAGGAGCGCGGCTGGCGCGAGCGCACCGGCCAGCTCTGATGCACTCCCCCGACGGCCTGGGTGGGGACGGCGACGTCGCGGCGGTGCGGCGCACCGTCGAGGCGGTGTGGCGGATGTCCTCGGCCCGGATCGTCGGTGCGCTCGCCCGGTACACCGGGGACTTCGCCCTCGCCGAGGATGTCGCCCAGGAGGCGGTCGCCGAGGCGCTGGTGGCCTGGCCGCGCGACGGCACGCCGACGAACCCGACGGGCTGGCTGCTGACCACCGCGCGACGGCGCGCCATCGACGGCTTCCGCCGCCGCGCCGCCCTCGACGAGCGGTACACCGCGCTCGCCAGTCAGCTACCCGAGGGCGGGGCCAGCTCGGGCGCGCCCGCGGTGGCGGCCGTGGGCGACGGCGACCTGCCGTGGGACCCCGACCGGATCGACGACGACATCCTCGCGCTGATCTTCGTGGCCTGCCATCCCGTGCTCTCCCCCGAGGCCCGGGTGGCGCTGACGCTGCGCGCGGTCGGCGGGCTGTCCAGCGAGGAGATCGCCCGGGCGTTCCTCGTGCCGGTCCCGACGGTCCAGGCGCGGATCACCCGGGCGAAGAAGACGATCGCCGCGACGGGCGTGCCGTTCGAGCTGCCGCCGACACACGAACGCCGCGCCCGGCTCGGCGCGGTCCTCAGCGTCCTGTACGTGATCTTCACGGAGGGTTCGACGGCCACGGCCGGCGCCGAGCTGCTGCGGCCCGACCTCGCGCACGAGGCGATCCGGCTGGCCCGGATGATGGTCGCCCTGGTGCCCACCGAACCCGAGGCGCACGGCCTGCTCGCGTTGTGCGAGCTCACCGCGGCACGCTTCCCCGCCCGCACCGGCCCCGACGGCGAGCTGGTTCTCCTGGAGCACCAGGATCGGCGCCGGTGGGACCGCTCGGCGATCCGCCGCGGCCAGGGGGCTCTGGACCGGGCGGCGTCGCTGGGGCGCGGGCTCGGGCCGTACGGCCTGCAGGCGGCGATCGCGGCCTGCCACGCCGCGGCGCCGTCGGTCCCGGCGACCGACTGGGAACGGATCGTGCTGCTCTACGAGGCGCTCGGCCGAGTGGCGCCTAACCCGGTCGTCGAGCTCAACCGGGCCATCGCCGTCGCGATGGCACAGGGTCCCCTGCCGGCGTTGGCGATCCTCGACGAGCTGGCCGCCGCGGGCCGCCTCGCCGGCTCGCACCTGGTGCCGAGCG
>NZ_JALKFU020000447.1 GCF_023242965.2 Frankia sp. AgKG'84/4 | reverse complement strand
GACCGGCCCCGGGCACGGTGTCGCCGGCCGTCCGACGACCGCGGGCACCAGTCCGGGGACACCCGGCCCGGACGATCGTGGCCCCGCGTCGGCGGGCTATCGGCCGGGTGGGGAGGCCACCCTGGCGGTCGACCTCGCGCGGACGTCGACCCAGGGCGATCAGCGCGCGGCCGGCGCCGACAGCGGCAGCCGTGCCGACAGCGGCAGCGACCCGGACGGCGACAGCGACCCGGACGGCGACAGCGACCCGGACGGCGACAGCGGTCCCGACGGCGACAGTGGAGAAGGCATCGACAGTGGCCAAGGCATCGACAGCGGCCCGGAAACTGAAGCCGGCGCGGAGGTCGACGGCGGTCCGGGGCTCGACCTGGATGCGCAGTTCGACGGCGCCGCTGGGGTCGACGCCACCACGGAGTCCGGCCGTGGCGCGGAGTCCGGCGACGCGCCGACCGGTGGCGATCGACTGGAGGCGCACGGCGCGGTGAACGAGCCCTTCCCGGGCGGGCTCGCGGCGGCCGCCGACAGGCTCGCCGATTCGGTCGGCGCGGTGCAGGCGGTCGCGCTGGAGCGCCTCGCCGGCCGGGTCGACGAACTGGCCCGGCTGCGCCGACTCGACTCCGATCTGGTCGACCGGCTGCACGCCGAGAACAGCCGGCTGCGCTCCGGGGAGCTCACCGAGGCGATGGCCCCGCTGCTGCGCGGGCTGATCAGACTGCACGACCAGATGGGTAGCCTGGGGGCCGACGATCCACAGAGCGTCGCCGGCATCCTGCGCAAGCAACTGCTGCAGGTCCTGGACTTCGCCGTGGACGTGCGGCCGTACACGGCGGTGCCGGGCGGGACCTTCGACCCGGCGCGGCATCTGGGCGTGCGGAGGGTACCGACGGAGGACCCGAATCGGGACGGGACGATCGCCCGCACCGTGCGCCCCGGCTTCGTCCGGGGTGAGACGACCGTCGTGCGGCCAGCCGAGACCGAGGTCTACCGCGCCCGCTGAACGGGCAGTCATGGACCGGCGGGCACCGAGTGGCCGGCCGCACCATCGGGCGGACCACCGGGTGGTCGCAGCGCCACCGTGGGTGAGAGACGACCCGGTCCGCCAAGAGCGGCGAGACGCGACAACATTGTGTGAAGAGGAGAGTTCAGACGGTGGCGGGTACCAAGGTGTTCGGGATCGACCTGGGCACGACCTACTCCTGCATCGCCCAGGTCGACGAGTACGGGCGACCGGACGTGATCCGCAACATCGAGTCCCAGCCGACGACGCCGTCGGTGGTCCTGTTCGACGAGGGCGCCGAGGGCGCCACGTCGTTCGTGGTGGGGACCCAGGCGAAGCGGCAGGCACGCATCCGCCCCGACGATGTCGCCAGGCTGGTCAAGCGGCACATGGGCACGTCGGACTGGCGCTTCGTCGCGCATGACGTCGAGTACAGCGCCGCGTCGGTGTCGAGCCTGGTGCTCAAGGCGCTCGCGGCGGACGCGGAGCGGGCCACCGGAACGCCGGTGACCGACGTGGTCATCACGGTTCCGGCCTACTTCGGCGACGAGGAGCGCAAGGCGACGAAGCTCGCCGGTGACCTGGCCGGGCTTAACGTCGTCGACATCATCAACGAGCCGACGGCCGCAGCCTTCGCCTACGGGTTCGGCCAGGACGGCGCCGAGGAGTCGACCGTGCTGGTCTACGACCTCGGCGGCGGCACGTTCGACACGACGGTCATCCGGCTCAGCGAGAGCGCGATCACTGTGGTCGCGACCGATGGCGACCACGAGCTCGGCGGCGCGGACTGGGACAACGAGCTGGTCCGCTACCTGGCGCAGAAGTTCAGCGAGGCGCAGCCGGAGGCGGGCGACCCGCTCGACGACGTCTACGACGAGCAGGAACTGCTGACGGCCGCTGAGGACGCCAAGCTCGCGCTGTCGGGCCGGGACAGCGTCGACGTCCTCGTCGTGCACAAGGGGAGCAGGGTCAGCGTGCCGGTGACCCGGGCGACCTTCGAGGAGATCACCGGGCCGCTGCTGCGGCGGACGCTGGAACTGACCGGTTCGGTGCTGGAGCGGGCCCGCGAGAAGGGCGTCGAGAAGATCGACCTGTGCCTGCTCGTCGGCGGCATGAGCAAGACGCCGGCCGTGGCGCGGCGGTTGCAGGAGCAGTTCGGGCTGACCTCGCGGCTGGCCGATCCCGATCTCGCGGTGGCCAAGGGCGCGGCGGTCTTCGGGCAGAAGAAGGAGCTGGAGCGCGCCGTGCACTCCGACCTGGTCGCCAGCGGCGCGCTGCGCCCGGACCAGGAGCTTTCGGCGGCCGACGCGGCGGAGGTGGAGAAGGCGGCGGCGGCGAGCGCGGGCGAGGCGGGGCTGGCCACGGCCTCAGTTGTCGATCTTGTCCGCACGAAAGTGACCAATGTCACATCGCGTGGGTTTGGCATCTTCGCCGAAGACCGTGGAGTGCCCGTCGCGGCCTTCCTCGCGCATCAGAACGACGCGCTGCCGATCTCGGTGACCCGCACCTTCTATACCGTCACCGACGACCAGGCAGAGGTGGACATCCGGGTCTTCGAGCAGGGCACCACCACCGAGTCGACGGAAATCGACGACAACAAGGTGATCGTGGCCGGCGCCATCACCGGAATTCCGCCGGGCCACCAGCGCGGCACGCCCGTCGAGGTGACCTTCTCGATGGCCGCGGACCAGACCATCCGGGTTACCGCTTCGCACGAGGGTGCCGCCTGCGCGCTGGTACTTCAGGTGCACGCGGGCGTCGGCTCGGAGGAGATGCGGGCCGCGGAGTCGGCGAAGGTCAACCTCCTCAAGCAGCGGGACTGATCACCTCCTCTCCGCGACCTGCGCTTTTCCGAACCACATTTAAGAATGAGTAACTTCATCAGTTAGCAAAAAGCAATCATCCATCTTCGTGGGCGCTTTCGGGTATCGGCTCGGAAGTCGATATGGTTCACCGCAGACACCCAAAGATGACCGTGAACGGGCGGGAACGGCGATGCCGGTCCGCCCCCAACGCGGTCGGACCGGGTGTCCGCGACGTCCGGGCCCGTGGCAGGGCGTCGCTCCGTACTCTCAGGTGTGGGCCTGCGGGTGGGGGGCGGTTGACCTGCCGCCCCGCCTCCCGCGTTCGGTGTCCGTGGACCTGTCGGATCGCCGTTCGGCCCGACGGGCAGGTGGGACGAAGGTGGATCGTTGAGCGCGGCGTTCGATGGCAGCGGGTACCGCCAGCGCGTGCTGGCGCCGTTGCGGGCGGGCTCCTCCGTGGACACGGCCGACCCCTTTATGATCGCCGGTCTCGACCCGACGGTCGGTCATACCGACTCCGAGGTCGGCGCGCATCTGGTCCGGGTGTTGGCCTTCCTGCAACGTGAGCGCAACTCCGCCAAGTACGCGACCCTGGCGACCGAGCTGGTCCGCCGCCGCGTCGAGTGGGAGGAGCCGCTGCGCGAGGCGCCGACCCGGGAGCGGGTCCGCGCCCGGGTGCTGGCCGCCCGCCGCAGCGGTGACGCGGAGCGCCTCGCCAAGGTCGACGGCTACCTCGCCACCGTCCGGGAGCGCTTCGGCGGCATCCCCGCGTCGCGTGTCGACGGGCTGCGCCGCCTCGCGGTCGCGGCCGGGGTCACCGTCGAGGAGTTCGACGCCCGACTCAGCCGTGAACAGATCATCATCGACGGCGTCGGCGGCGGGGTGAAACCGCTGCCCAGCGAGGTTCGCCGGCAGATCGCCGAGCGGCTCGGCGAACTGCGTGCCCTGCGCGGCGGCGACCGGGTGTCCACCGCCTCGCTGTGGGCCCTGCTCGGCCTCGCCCCCGACGCCTCGCCGCAGCGGCTGCGCGCCGCCTACGCCGCGGCGAGCGCGGGCAACAACCGCCGTCCGCACGACCGCGAGAAGACGGTCACCGCCGACCTGCTCGCCCTGGTCTCGGCCCGGCTCATCGAGGGCGACCCGGCCGCGTACACCGTCGGCCTGCTCGCCGACGCCGCCGACGAGCTGCGTCCCGCCGTTGAGGAACACGTCGTGCTCGACGGTGAGCTCACCGCCGTCGCCTTCGAGGGGCTCGTGCGCGCCGCGCTCGCGACCGGCCGCGGCCTCACCGCGGCCCAGGCGAAGGCCGTGGTCCTCGGCGTTGCCCGGGAGCTCGGCGCGGCGGTGAACGTCGGCGGCGTCGTCGACTACGTGGTCTGCCCCGGCTGCGGGCGGCCGGAGGCGGCGGGCGCGGCCCTCCAGTGCCGCTACTGCGACACCGACCTCTACACCGGCTGCCCGTCCTGCGGCTCGATGACCGAGGCCGCCGCGGTGGTCTGCCGCCACTGCGGCCACAGCCTGCGCCAGGCACGGGAGGCCGCCGAGGCACTCGCGGCGGTGCGGGGCGCGCTGGAGAGTGGTCGTCCCCGCAGCGCCGGAGACCTGCTCGCCGC
>NZ_JALKFU020000446.1 GCF_023242965.2 Frankia sp. AgKG'84/4 | reverse complement strand
CCCGCGCCGGGGCGGGCGTGCCGGGCCCGCCGCCTGCTCCGCCGCCGCGCCGGGTCGTCGTCGTCGACGACGCCGACGGTGTGCGGGATCTGCTGTGCCTGCTGCTGGGCACCGAGCCGGACTTCGTGATCGTCGGTGCCGCATCCAACGGGGCGGAGGCGATCGAGGAGGTCGTCCGTACTGCGCCGGACCTCGTCCTACTCGATCTCGCCATGCCGGTGCTGGACGGCATCGGCGCGCTGCCCCGGATCCGCCGGGCGGCGCCGCGGGCGGTGGTGGTGATCTTCACGGGGTTCTCTGAGGCGGCGCTGCTCGACCGGGTGCTCGCCCTCGGCGCTGACGCGCTGCTGGAGAAGGGTCTGGCGACCGGGCCCCTCGTGGATCAGCTGCGCAAGCTGTGTGCCTCTCCGCGCCTGACCTGATCGGGACTTGTTCATCTTCCCTACCGATGCGGTAGGGTTGTGGTGGCGGTGTCCGAAGGCGGCGTTGGGGAGGCGGATTCGCCCGGGTTGTGGTGATTTGCCGCCCAGTGGTGGCGGCTCGACAGGTCATCGCTCTCACAACCTGCCCATCGGCGCCCCATCTGTGGAAACATGGACCCGTGTTCCTGCGCGCCCTCACCCCTTGGGCGCCGGCCTCGCGCATGTCCGGCCAACAGGTCGGCGTCGCGTCCCGGCGTGGGGTAGCGCCGTCCCCCGCGGCTTCGTGCCTGGTGATCGAGCCGATGCTCGTCGCCCGTCTGCACGTCGACCTGCTGCGGGTCTCCAGCGCGAGCTGTCGCCGCTTCCGCTGACGTCCTGACGTCCCTGCGCGGCGCCGTGTCCACGGCGTCGCGCCTCCCCGCGCGTCGAGAGATCTCCCATGTCTTCTCCTGCCCGTCCGGCCCGATCCACCACGAGCCCGTCCCGTCCCAAGGGGGCGGGCCAGTGGGCGCTCGGCTACTCCGAGCCGCTCAACGCCAACGAGCGGATGAAGAAGGACCAAGGCGGTCTGGAGGTGCGCGACCGCATCCTCCACCAGTACCCGCACACCGGTTTCGACAGCATCGACCCGCAGGACCTGCGCGGCCGGTTCCGCTGGTGGGGCCTGTACACGCAGCGCCGGCCGGGCATCGAGGGCGGCCGCACGGCGGTCCTGGAGCCCGAGGAGCTCGACGACTCCTACTTCATGCAGCGGGTGCGCCTCGACGGCGGCCGGATGAGCGCCGACCAGCTCCGCGTCATCGCCGACATCTCGACCCGGTACGGCCGGGACGTCGCCGACGTCACCGACCGGCAGAACATCCAGCTCCACTGGATCCGGATCGAGGACGTGCCGGCGATCTGGGGGGCGCTCGAGGGTGCCGGGATGACCACCGCGGAGGCCTGCGGTGACACCCCGCGGGTGATCCTCGGCTGCCCGCTCGCCGGCGTCGACGGGGACGAGGTCATCGACGGCAGCGACGTCATCGACGAAGTGGTGCGCCGTTTCGTCGGCGACCCGACGCTCGCGAACCTGCCCCGCAAGTTCAAAAGCGCGATCTCCGGCTGTGTCGACCACTGCACCCTGCACGAGATCAACGACATCGCGTTCGTCGGCGTCGTCCACCCCGAGCTCGGCGCCGGCTACGACCTGTGGGTCGGCGGTGGCCTCTCGACGAACCCGCGGCTGGGCGTGCGGCTCGGGGCGTTCGTGCCGCCGGACCGGGTCGCCGAGGTCTGGCACGGCGTCGCATCCCTGTTCAGGGACTACGGCTACCGCCGGCTGCGCACCCGCGCGCGACTGAAGTTCCTGGTGGCGGACATGGGCCCCGAATGGGTCCGGACCACCCTGGAGAAGGAGTACCTGAGCGCCGCGCTGCCGGACGGGCCGGCGCCGGCGCCGCCGCGCAGCGAGGGCCGCGACCACGTCGGCGTGCACCGCCAGCGCGACGGCCGCAACGCCGTGGGCTTCGCCCCGCGGGCCGGCCGGCTCACCGGGACGACGCTGGCGACCGTGGCGGACCTCGCCGACCGGTACGGCCAGGGCCGTATCCGCGCGACGACGACGCAGAAGCTCGTCATCCTCGACGTCGCCGACGACGCGGTCGACGCGCTGGAGACCGAGCTCGCCGCCCTCGACCTCGTGGTCCGGCCCAGCGTGTTCCGCCGCGGCACGATGGCCTGCACCGGCATCGAGTTCTGCAAGCTGGCGATCGTCGAGACCAAGGGCAACGCGCGCGACCTGATCACGGAGCTGGAGCGCCGGCTGCCGGACTTCGACGAGCCGATCGGCATCAACATCAACGGCTGCCCGAACGCCTGCGCCCGCTTCCAGGTCGCGGACATCGGGCTCAAGGGCTCGCTCGTCCCGGACGACGCCGGGGAGATGGTCGAGGGATTTCAGGTGCACCTCGGCGGTCACCTCGGGACGAACTCGCGTCTGGGTCGCAAGTCCCGGGGCCTGAAGGTCACCGCGGACGGGCTCGTCGACTACGTCGTCGGCCTGCTGACGACCTACCAGGCCGAGCGGGACGGCGAGGAGAGCTTCGCCGACTGGGCGCAGCGCGCCGAGGAATCGTCGCTGACGGCGGCGGGTTCTGGTGGCTAGCGCCGATCGCGCGGTGCCCTTCTACTGCCCGTACTGCGGCGAGGAGGACATCGTTCCGGAACTGGCGCCCGACGGCGCCGGCTCCGGGCACGGGCACTGGTCGTGCCGGTCCTGCCGGCGCGGCTTTCGGTTGAGCCTGACTGCCCTCGCGGTCGGGCCCCGGGAACGTGGCAACGAGGAGACAAGCTGATGGACGTCGCGTTGAGGACCCGGGCGCTGCGGGCCGCTGACGAGCTGGAGGGCGCGCCCGCCGAGGAGATCCTGGGCTGGGCGGCCGAGGAGTTCGGCACGAAGCTGGTGGTCGCCGCGTCCATGGCCGAGGCGGTCCTCGTCGACATGCTCGCCCGGATCCGCTCGGACATCCCGGTGGTCTTCATCGACACCGGCTACCACTTCGCCGAGACGATCGGCACCCGCGACGCGGTCGCCGCCACCTACGACCTTCCGATCATCAGTGCCCGCCCGCAGCTCACCGTCGCCGGCCAGGACGCCGTGCACGGCGCCGACCTGTTCCGTACCGACCCCGACCTGTGCTGCCGGATGCGCAAGGTCGTGCCGCTGGACCGGGCGCTGGCGCCCTACCGCGCCTGGGCCGCCGGCTCCCGGCGCGCCGAGTCCGCCAAGCGCGCGGGCCTGAAGGTCGTGGACTGGGACGCCCGCCGCGGCAAGGTGAAGATCCATCCGCTGGCCGCCTGGACCGACGAGGACGTCGACCGCTACGTCGCCGAGCACAACGTCATCGTGAACCCGCTGCTCTCCGACGGCTACGACTCCGTCGGCTGCCAGCCGTGCACCCTGCGCGGCTCCGGCCGCGGCGGGCGCTGGGCCGGCACCGCGAAGACGGAGTGCGGCATTCACTGATCCGTCGGCGCGGATCCGCCCGAGGCGAACAGATAGGTTGCACGCCGTGGCAGACGGGTGCGGTGCGGGAGAGGTCTGGCTGGTGGGCGCGGGCCCGGGAGATCCGGGGCTGCTGACGGTGCGCGGGCGCGAGCTGCTCGCCGCCGCCGATGTCGTCGTGGTCGATCGGCTGGCCGGCGCCATGCTGCTCGACCACGCGCCGTCGTCGGCTGAGATCATCCACGTCGGCAAGAGCCCCACCACCCGCTCCTGGTCCCAGGAGGAGATCAACGCGGTACTGGTCGACCGGGCCCGCGCCGGTGCCCGGGTGGTGCGGCTCAAGGGCGGCGACCCGTACGTGTTCGGCCGCGGCGGCGAGGAGGCCGAGGCCTGTGCCGCGGCCGGCGTGCCCTGCGGCGTCGTGCCCGGCGTGACCTCCGCGCTCGCGGTGCCGGCGCTGGCCGGCGTCCCCGTCACCCATCGCGACGCGGCGCAGGAGATCGTGATCGTCTCCGGGCACCTGTCCCCCGGTCATCCCGGGTCGACCGTGGACTGGGCCGGCCTCGCCGCGTCCCGGGCGACGATCGTCGTCCTGATGGGCGTGGCGCGGCTCATGGACATCGCCGACGCTCTGCTGGCCGGCGGCCGCGCCGAGGCGACGCCGGTGGCCGTGATCGAACGGGGCGCCACCCCCGCCCAGCGGGTTCTGCGCACCACCCTGGACGCCCTGGCCGTCGACGCGATCGCCGCCGGGGTGCGCTCCCCGGCTGTCATCGTGGTGGGTGAGGTGGCCGCCCGTGACGACGCCGCGGTCGATCTGACCCGCCCGCTGGCCGGCGTGCGTGTGCTGGTCGCCCGGACCCGGCCGCGTCCGGGCCGGCTGGCGATCGAGCTGCGGGCCCTCGGCGCGGACGCGGTCGAGACGGTCGTGGCCCGTCCCGCACCGGCCACACCAACCCGGTGACCGGCGGCGCGTGGAGCCCCGACGGCACCCACATCCTCACCACCAGCAACGACG
>NZ_JALKFU020000445.1 GCF_023242965.2 Frankia sp. AgKG'84/4 | reverse complement strand
CCCCCCCCCCCCCCCCCCCCCCCCCCCCCCCCCCCCCCCCCCCCCCCCCCCCCCCCCCCCCCCCCCCCCCCCCGCCCGCTGGCGGACCGCCCGGTGCAGCGGAATGCTGTCCCAAGAACCCGCTCTGTCCCATGAACCCGCACAGTCCCATGAACCCGCACAGTCCCAAGAACCGCTTTGTCCGACGCATCTTGCCCACTGACGAACGGCCTACGTATGGGTTTCTTCGACCAGTTCTGGCAGCTCACCATCGACGGTCTGATGGTCGGGTCGCTGTACGCGGTCATCGCGCTCGGGTACACGCTCGTGTACGGGGTGCTCCAGCTGATCAACTTCGCCCACAGCGAGGTGTTCATGCTCGGATCCTTCGGCGGGCTGTTCGTGGCCCGCGCGCTGTTGCCCGGGGACGGGTCGGTGCCCGGCGGGCTGGAGTCCGTCGGGCTGGTCGCGATCGGCCTGGGCGCCGGGGCGATCTGCGGCGGGCTCGCCGCCTTCACTCTCGAACGGGTGGCCTACCGGCCGCTGCGCCGCCGCTCGGCGCCCCGGCTGGCCTACCTGATCAGCGCGATCGGCGCGTCGCTGTTCGCCGTGAACCTCGCGGGCAAGGAGTTCGGCCGGCAGAACGTCGACCTGCCGGACCTGTTCCACAACGGCACGGTGTTCACCATCTTCGGCGCCGACGTGTCGACCCAGTCGCTGGTCATCTTCGCCGTCGCGGTGGCGATGCTCATCGGCCTCGACCGCCTCGTCGCCGGCACCCGCCTCGGCCAGGGCATCCGAGCGGTCGCCCAGGACGCCGACACCGCGGTGCTGATGGGCGTCAACGTCGAGCGGATCATCATCGTCACGTTCATCGTCGGCGGTCTGCTCGCCGGCGCCGGCGGCTTTCTCTACGCGATGACGTTCAACGCGTCGTACAGCATGGGTTTCGTCCCCGGGGTGAAGGCGTTCACAGCCGCTGTCCTCGGCGGCATCGGAAACGTCCGCGGGGCGATGCTCGGAGGCCTGCTTCTCGGCCTCGTCGAGAGTTATGGTGGCTATCTGTTCCAGGCGTCCTACAAGGACGTCATCGCCTTCCTCGTGCTGGTGGCGATCCTGATGATTCGACCGTCCGGCCTGCTCGGTGAGCGTCTGGGACGGGCCGCGTGAGCGCGCCGAACGTCCCCGGCCAGCCCTTGTCCGCGACCCCGGGCGACCAGCCGGAACCGGCCCCGGGCGCCCCCGCCGACGCGGGCACGATGGCGTTGCGACCCCCCCCGGCCCAGTCCGGGCCGGCTGATCCCGCCGGATCCGGCTCCACCGACCCCCCGGCGCCCCGGCCCGACAGCCCCGCCGGCACCGCCGCGGCTGCCGGCGACGCCGTGTCCTCGGGCGCCGTGTCCTCGGGCGCCGTGTCGTCGGGCGGCGTGTCGTCGGGCGGGCGGCCGCCGTGGCATCCGGCGATGTTGTTGGCGCCCGCCCGGCTGCGCCAGCTGGGTGTGCTGGTGCTGGTCGGGCTGCTCGCCGCGGTCGTCACCGGGCCGACGGGCAACTCCGACGAACCGCTGCGGGCCGCCTGGGACTCGATCGCTGATCCGCGGATCGTGCTGTTCGGTGTCCTCGCCGTCGCGCTGTGGCTGGTGCTGGTGCTCTGGGCGGCGCTGCGCGGGGTGATCACCCAACTCGCCGCGCCGGTGCGCGCGCCCGTCGGCGCCCTCACCGGCCGCCGCGGCGCCCCGATCGTCCTGAACCTCGTGCTCCTCGCCATCGCGATCATCGCGCCGCAGGTGGTCTCCACCGCCGCCCAGCAGTCGATGGTCACCGACATCGGCATCTACGCGCTGCTCGCGCTCGGCCTGAACGTCGTCGTCGGCTACGCGGGCCTGCTGGACCTCGGCTACATCGCGTTCTTCGCCATCGGCGCCTACACCACGGCCTACTTCACCTCGCAGTCGGCGATGCCATGGCACGCGCCGTTCACGCTCAACCCGTTCTTCGTGTTCCCGATCGCGCTGGTCCTCGCCGCGCTCGCAGGTGTCATCCTGGGCGCGCCGACGCTGCGGTTGCGCGGCGACTATCTGGCGATCGTCACCCTCGGGTTCGGGGAGATCATCCATCTGCTCGCCAACAACGCCGACGGCATCACCAACGGGGCCCGGGGCGCGTTCGGCGTGCCGCACCTGTCGGTCCACCTGCTCGGCCTCGACTACACGTGGGGCATCGATCCCAAGCCCTACTACTACCTGCTGCTGGCCATCGTCGTCCTGGTGATGATCGCCTTCGGGCGGCTCGAACGGTCCCGGATCGGCCGGGCCTGGGCGGCGATCCGGGAGGACGAGGTCGCCGCCGAGGCCACCGGAGTGGCGACGCTGCGGCTGAAGCTGCTGGCCTTCGCGATCGGCGCGTCGGTGTCGGGCTTCGCCGGGGTGCTGTTCGCGTCGAAGCAGTTCTTCAACCCGCAGTCGTTCAGCCTGCAGGCGTCGTTCTTCGTCGTCGCGGTCGTCATCTTCGGGGGGATGGGCTCGCGGCTCGGCGTCGTCGTCGGCGCGGTGGTGCTGCAGGGTCTGGCCTTCTACCTGCGGGACAAGGTGGAGCCCGCGGACCGTTACCTCTACTTCGGGGCCGTCATCGTGATCATGATGATCTTCCGTCCGCAGGGGCTCGTGCCGTCCCGGCGCCGACGGCGCGAGATCGAGCTGTCCGAGGCCGGGATCGGCTCCGCCGACTCCCTCGGCGCCGCGCCGAGCGGCGGCCGGCCGTGAGCGCCGGCGCCGGTGACGACACCGGTGACCTGGTCGTCGAGGCGCGCGACCTGCAGCTGCGCTTCGGTGGCGTGACCAGCCTCGACGGTGTCTCGCTGCGCCAGCGCCGCGGCGAGATCCTCGCCGTCATCGGTCCGAACGGCGCCGGCAAGACCTCGCTGTTCAACTGCCTCACCGGGGCGTACCGCCCGCAGCGCGGGTCGGTCACGTTCTGGCCGAGCTCCGGGCGCCCCGCCGAGCTCGTCGGCCGCCGCCCGCACGCGATCACTCGCCTCGGCGTGGCCCGGACGTTCCAGAACATTCGGTTGTTCCCGGCGCTGTCCGCGCTGGAGAACGTGCAGATCGGCACCGAGGTCCGCCAGCGTTACGGCGCGCTGAGCGCCGTCCTCGGGCTGCCGCACGCCCGCCGGGCCGAGCGGGACGGCGTGCGCCGCGCACGCGAGCTCCTGGAGCTGGTCGGCCTCGGGCACCGCACGCACGAGCTCGCGGCCTCCCTGCCCTACGGCGAGCAGCGCCGGCTGGAGATCGCCCGGGCGCTCGGCACCGGCCCGGGCCTGCTGCTGCTCGACGAGCCGGCCGCCGGCACCAACCCGGCGGAGAAGCACGACCTCGCCGCACTGATCACCCGGATCGCGGGAACGGGGGTGTCGGTGCTGCTCATCGAGCACGACATGACGCTGGTGATGTCGCTGGCGACGTCGGTGACGGTGCTGAACTTCGGCCGGGTGATCGCTCACGGCACGCCCGGCGAGATCCAGCGCGACCCCGCGGTCATCGAGGCGTATCTCGGCGTCGACGCCGGGACGCGCAAGGAGTTGCGCTGATGCTGCTGACGTTGACGGACGTCGAGGTCGCCTACGGGGCGGTCACCGCGCTGCGCGGCATCAGCCTGGAGGTCGCCGAGGGGGAGATCGTCACGCTGCTCGGCGCGAACGGTGCCGGCAAGACGACCACCCTGCGCACGGTCTCCGGGCTGCTGCGCCCCGGGTCGGGCGAGATCCTGCTGGACGGCCGGCCGCTGTCCGAGATCCCCGCGCACGACCTGGTCGCCCGCGGCGTCAGTCACGTGCCCGAGGGCCGGCGGGTGTTCCCGAGCATGAGCGTCCGGGAGAACCTGCTGATGGGCGCCTACCGCGACCGCCGCCACACGCGCGAGGATCTGGAGCGGGTGTTCGCCCTGTTCCCGCGGCTGCAGGAACGGATCGGCCAGGCCGGCGGGACGCTGTCCGGCGGCGAGCAGCAGATGCTGGCCATCGGGCGCGCGCTGATGAGCCGGCCCCGGCTGGTGCTGCTCGACGAGCCGTCGATGGGGCTGGCGCCGATGGTCGTCCAGACCATCTTCGAGGTGATCGCCGAGATCAACCGGGACGGGGTCGCGGTGCTACTGGTTGAGCAGAACGCGGCCAGCGCGCTGCGGATCGCCGGCCGGGGCTACGTCCTGGAGAACGGCCGGGTCGTGCTCGCGGACAGCGCTGCGGGCCTGCTCGCCGACGACCGCGTCCGCCAGGCGTATCTCGGCGAGGACGTCGCCGCCGTCGCCGCCGTCGGGGACCCCGCGGCCGCTGGGGACCCCGCGCACTAGCCGACCGATCGGCGTCCCCGCCGATCGGGCCGGCGGACGTTCGCCCAGCCCGCCTGCCGCCGGAGTGCCGCCTGCCCCCGGAGTGCCGTCGGTGCCCGGAGTGCCGCCGGACCC
>NZ_JALKFU020000444.1 GCF_023242965.2 Frankia sp. AgKG'84/4 | reverse complement strand
CCGTAGGGGGCGCGCCGCGTCAGCGCCAGGACCTCGACCTCCAGCACGTCGCCGGGGCGGGCGCCGGCGACCGCGACCGGACCAGTGACGACATGCGGGCCGGCGACGTCCGGGGTGTGGCGACGGCCGGAGCGGGCCAGCGCCAGCACGTCGTCGAGCAGATCGCCCGCGCCGATGCCGGCGGCGCCGAAGAACGCCGCCGGGTCGCTGCCCTGGTCGGCGAGCAGACCCTCGTGACTGATCGTGTCGATCAGTACGGCCTGGCCGGACGACACGGTCAGGATCGGCCGGCTCGTCGCGTTCGGCAGCAGGCCCCAGGCGACCTCGTCCGGCCGGGCCGGCAGATACGTCGAACCGGTGGGGATCGCGACTCCGCTGTGCAGCACATCCACGGCCGGTGACCCTGCCATAGGCCCATGTCAGCGGCGTTACCGGCGTGATCGCCGCGGACCGGGTGGACGCGACGTTGGCGCAACGGGTCGGAAATGCCGGCGAAAACGTCCACACGCAGGATGTTCGCGTGGTCGACATTCGGCTCGGAGCTCCCCGCAACTCGTGGGGGGTGTCGCCTGATCAGGTGGATCTGCGCCGCCGCCCCGTCGCCTCGTTGTCACTGTCCGTCGAGGCCCATCCGCAGCGGATCACCCTTGATCTCGCCCGCACCGCGATCGTCGTCGTCGACATGCAGAACGACTTCTGCCATCCCGACGGTTGGCTCGCCGGCATCGGCGTCGACATCGAGCCGGCTCGAAAGCCGATCGAGGCGCTGCGCGCCGTCCTGCCGGCGCTGCGCGCGGTGGACGTGCCGGTTGTCTGGCTGAACTGGGGCAACCGGCCGGACCTCGCGAACGTGCCGCCCGGCGTGCGCCACGTCTACGACCCCGACGGCTCCGGCGGCGGCCTCGGCGCGCCCGCCCGGCCCGGCGGCAGTCCGACGCTGCAGGCGGGAAGCTGGTCGGCGGCGATCGTCGACGAGCTCACCCCGCCCAGCGGCGACGTGCGCGTCGACAAGTACCGGATGAGCGGCTTCTTCGACACCCCCCTCGACGCCGTCCTGCGCAACCTCGCCGTGACGACGCTGCTGTTCGCCGGGGTGAACTCCGACCAGTGCGTGCTCGCCACCCTCACCGACGCCGCCTGCCTCGGCTACGACGTGATCCTGCTGGAGGACTGCTCGGCGACGACCTCCCCGTCGTTCTGCCACGACGCCACCGTCTACAACGTCGCCCAGTGCTTCGGCTTCGTCGCCCAGTCCAGCGCGTTCACCGCCGCCCTGCCCGCGACCGGTGTCGGACTGGCCGGCGCCCCAGCCGGACGGCGGTGACGCCGATGCCGACGACGCCGATGCCGACGACGCCGACCGTGATCGGTCCGGACGCACTGGAGATGCGTCACATCACCGCCGGGGACAGCGTGCGCCTCGGGGTGCTCGTCGGCCCGGAGTCCTCGCCGGTCACGGTGCTGCTCGAGGCGTGGGACGCCGGTGGCGCGCAGCCGCCGAACAGCCATCCGGGCTCGACCGAGCTGTTCGTGTTCCTGCGCGGCGAGGGCCTCGCGGTCTGCGACGACACCGAGGTTCCCGTCGCCGCCGGCGCCACGCTCGTCCTGCCGCCGACATCGCTGCACCACATCCGCAACACCGGTGCCGACCGGCTGTACGCGCTGACCCTCATGTGCCCCGACGCCGGGTTCGCCGACCTGGTGCGACGCGGGCCGCTCGCCGGCACCGACGACGAGGATCGCGCCGTGCTCGCCGCCGTACCACCGTCCGCGCTCACCACCGGGCGGCTGCCTGGCCGGCGGACGTGACGGCGCCGCTGCCCGCGGCCGACTGGTTCGCCCTGCGGCCGCTGGCGCCCGGGACCTGGCTGGTCGCCGAACCGGGTCACGTGAACTGCTTCCTCGTCGAGGGCGCCGACCGCGCGGTGCTCGTTGACACCGGCCTCGGCCTCGCCGACGTCCACGAAGCCGCCCGCACACTGACGCCGCGCCCGATCCTCGCCGTGAACTCCCACGGCCACGACGACCATCGCGGCGGCAACTGGCTCTTCGACGACGTCGCCGCCCACCCGCTGGCCGCCGCCGCGGTGATGGCGCCGGTGCCCCCCGCACGGCTCGGCGCCTACCTCGGCGTCGCCCGCGAGCAGTACACCGCCTACGAACGACTGCGTGACGACGACGGACGGTTCTTCCACCTGCTCACCGCGGAGACGACGCCGCGCCCGGTGCCGCCGGAGGCCGACGCGTGGACCGTTCCCGCCGGCCCCGCGCCCGCGCCGCTCGCCGACGGGGCGCGGATCGATCTCGGCGGACGCGCGCTGACCGTGCTGCACACCCCCGGGCACTCCCCGGACTCGCTGTGCCTGTTCGACGAGCACGCCGGCCTGCTGTTCGCCGGCGACACGCTCATCACCGGCGACTTCTGGGTGCATCTGCCCGACGCCGCCGTCGAGGTCTTCGCCGCCACCCTGCGCGACCTGCACACCCGGCTCGACGGCTTGGTCCGGGAGATCTTCCCGGCGCACACGCTGCGCTACCGGGTCGGCCCGGACTTCCTGCGCCGCGCCGCCGACGCCTTCGACCGGGTCGCCGCCGGCACCGCCGCGGGTCGTCCGGGCACGGACCTGCTGCGCCGCCCGGTCCACCGCCACGACTTCGCCGACTTCAGCATCCTGCGCCCCCCGGCCGCCGACCCTGGCAACAGCCCGGCGAACGCCGAGCGGGAACTCGAGCCCGATGCTGACACGGACGTGGATCCGGACGCCGAGCCCGACGCGGACGCGGACGCGGAGCCGGACACCGATAGGGATGCCGAGCCGGATGTCCAGGTGGACGCCGGCCAGGCAGCCGACGTCCCGGCGGCGCTCGCCGGGTACGACCCGGCGCTCGGGGCCGCGTTCGTCCGCTACGAGCGGGCGCTCATGGCCGGGGACGTCGACGGGCAGCGGGACGCCTTCTCCGCCGCCGACCACGTCGTACGGGTCGACCTCGACGGCCCGGTCGTCGGGCCAGGTGCGCTCGCCGCGTTCCGGGCCGCCCGCCCGACGCCAGGTCCGCGGCGACTGCGCGACCTGCACGTCGTGCGCAGTCCGGGGCAGACCGTCGTGACCGTGTCGACGAACGAGCGCCTCGGCGCCGACGGGGAGGTGCTTGGCCTGAGCACGCAGACCCAGGTGTGGGCGCGCGGCGACGCCGGCTGGCAGGTCGTCGCCGCCTGCGTCGCGCCGATGGCCAACCCGCCGGGCGCGGCGGCCGGCGGGTGAGCGGCGTCGAGGGCAGGTCGCCGGCATTGAGGTCATCAGGGCGGCCATCGTCCGAGCGGTGGACGCCCGAGCAGTGGTCGTCGGTGTGGCGCGAACATGGAGCTCCGCTGCTGCCCGCGACGGGCAGTGGTGCCTTGGACGGCCTGCGGATGGCAGTGAAGGACGTGGTCGCGCTCGGCGGCCATCGCGTCGGCGCCGGCAACCCGACGGTGCTCGCCGGCGCTCCGGTCGAGACGGCCGACGCCGACGCGGTGCGGCTGCTGCGCTTGGCCGGCGCCGCGGTCGCGGGGATCGCGCGGACCGATGAGCTGGCGTTCGCGCTGTCCGGCGCGAACGCGCACTATGGCATGCCGCCGAATCCGGCGGCACCCGAGCTGGTCAGCGGCGGGTCGACGAGCGGCCCGGCGGCCGCCGTCGCCGCCGGGCTCGCCGACCTCGGCCTCGGCACCGACACGGCCGGCTCGGTTCGGGTGCCCGCGTCGGTGTGCGGCCTGTATGGGCTGCGGCCGACGCACGGCGCGGTGTCCCTCGACGGGGTGCTCGGCCTGGCCCCGTCGTTCGACACGGTCGGCTGGCTGGCCGCCGACCCCGGCGTGCTGCATGCCGTCGGCGACGTCCTGCTGCCGCCGGGCATGCCGGTTCGGCCGGGCAGGCTGTTCGTCGTCGCCCCGCCCGGCAGCGCCGAGCGCGGGACGACGTCGGCGCGGGAAGGGCCGGTGGAGGTCGCGGCCCGCCTCGCCGATGCCCTTGACGTGCGACTCGTCGTCGGACCGATGCGCGAGGACCCCGATGCGGCCGCGCTGCTCGCGGCGTTCCGGGCCGTGCAGGCCGCGCAGGCGTGGCGACTGCACGGCCCCTGGATCACCGCCCACCCCGGTGCCCTCGACGCCGAGGTCGAGGCACGGTTCCGCGTTGGCGCCACCATCGACGCCGACGCGGAGCGGCGCGCCGAACGGCTCATTGCCGAGGGCCGTGCGCGGCTGCTCGACCGGATCGGCGCGGACACCTGGATCGTGCGCCCGGCCACCGCCGGACCCGCCCACCCGCGGTCCGCCGGCCGCGAGGAACGGGACACCTGGCGGCAGGCGACCCTCGCCTGCACCGTCGCGGCCAGCGCCTACGGTCTGCCGAGCTGCGTGGTACCCACCGCACCAGCGGCCCTGGCCGCTGCCGGC
>NZ_JALKFU020000443.1 GCF_023242965.2 Frankia sp. AgKG'84/4 | reverse complement strand
CCGCCGGCAGCGGGGCCGACGACGACCCCGGCCGCAGCCCACTCCTGCACGGCGGCGCCGAGCACGGCCGCCGGCGCGTCCGGCCTGCCCATCCCCATCTTCACCCTGTGTTGATCCACCCTCAGGACGACCGTGGGTCCGGCCACCAGTCGGGCGCGCGGCCGGTCATCGCGATAAGCGTCGCCCACTCGTCGGCACCGGCGGGGACCGGCGCCGGCTCGGCGAAGACGCCGACGACGCGCCACGCGTCGATCTGCGCCTCGAGGGCCTCATGGACCCAGCGCACCAGCTCCCGGTTGTTACCGACAGTCCGCGCGGAGGTGGTGTCGCCGGGCAGCCGGCCGGCCGCGTCGATCGCCCGGGCCAGGTCCCAGCCGTGGATGAGCAGATCGGCGGTGAGCTGGAAGGCGTACTCGTCGGCGGGCGTCGGCCCGAACGACAGCACGGGGCTGCCCACCCAGGCCTCCGGCCGGTTCCAGGCGTGGCGGGACCGCCGTGCCGTCGCCGTCCACCGGGCGACCGGGTCGTCGCCGAGCTGGTCGCCGTCGTAGCGGGTGCCGATGTCCTCGCGGGTGAGGCCGGCGAGCAGCGGCGGGACCCAGAGATGTTCGACCGTGAGGTGGTTGACCAGCGCCCGGACGTCCCAGCCAGGGCACGGGGTCGGCGCCTGCCAGGCGCCCGGTGGCACCGCCCGCACCTGGATGTCGAAGACGTCCATGGCCCAGTCCAGCCAGCTGCGACGTTCGGTGACCGTCAGCGTGCCGCCCATGATGGTGCTCCCCTCCACGGCGCGTGGACGTGCCTGGACTACCCGTCCGACCTGCCGGTCCAACCAGGCCGTGCTCGCTGTCACCCGCCGCAGCGCCCCCGACCGCTCCGTCGCCGGCCATTCTGGCTACCCATAGTGACAATTGGCGGGGGATTTCGGCGGGGAGCGCCGGATCCACCCGCGCGGCACATCCTCGGTCGCGACACTCATCCGGTGCACATGGGCCGCCTGCCATCATCTCCCCTCATGGATGGTCGCCGCCTACCGTCGCCGCCCGCGGCGCCGCCCGACGCCTGCCTCCCCCCGCCGCGGGCCAAGCCCGCGTTCGGCGTGCCGGCACAGTCCGACCCGACCGGATCCGCCCGGCCGGCTCTGCGCCTGCCACGGACGCTGGTGGTCGCGGACAAGTTCCCGCCGGTGCTCGGCGGCATCCAGACCTTCGCCTGCCACCTGACCGCCGGCCTGCCGGCCGACCGGGTGATCGTCGTCGCGCCGTCGGCGCCCGGCGCGGAGGCGTTCGACCGAACGCTGCCGTTCCCCGTGGTCCGTGCCGGCGAGCGGGTGCTCACCTCGCCCCGGTCGCGGCGGCTGCTGCGCGAACTCGTGCGGGACGAGGGCTGCGAGGCCGCCTGGTTCCCGACCGCGGCGCCGTACGGCCTGCTCGCGCCGACGCTGCGCGAGGCCGGGGTGCGCCGGGTGGTGGCGTCCAGCCACGGCCACGAGGTCGCCTGGTCGCGGCTGCCGGTGGGCTGGTCGCTCGTGCGCGGTGTCGCCGCACGGGCCGACGTGCTCACCTACCTGACCGCCTTCACCCGGCGCCGCCTCGCCTCGGTCGCCCCCGCCGGCACCACCCTCGCCCGCCTCACCGGTGGCGTCGACGCGCACCGCTTCCGGCCGCAGACCGGTGGCGAGGACGTCCGCCGGGCGCTGGGCTGGTCCGACCGCCCGATCGTGATCTGTGTGGCCCGGATGGTCCCTCGCAAGGGCCAGGACCAGCTGATCCGCGGCTGGCCCGAGGTGCGCCGACGTCATCCCGACGCCCGGCTGCTGCTCGTCGGGAAGGGTCCCGCCGAGGACCGGCTGCGCCGCCTCGCCGCGCGCCGCGGCGTCACCGACGAGGTGCTCTTCGCCGGCGCCGTGCCCGACGAGGAACTGCCCGCCTACCTCGACGCCGCCGATGTGTTCGCCATGCCGTCCAGGACCCGCTGGCTCGGCCTGGACCTGGAAGGACTCGGGCTGTCCTCGTTGGAGGGGGCGGCCAGCGGCCTGCCGGTCATCACCGGCGCCCAGGGCGGCGCGCCGGACGTCGTGCTGCCCGGCCGGACCGGCACAGTCGTCGACGGACGGGATACTGATGCGGTGACCCGAGCGGTCATCGAACTCCTCGACGACCGCGACCGGGCCGCCCGGATGGGCCTGGCCGGACGCGAATGGATGCGATCAGCCTGGAGCTGGGACGGTCTGAGCGGGCGACTCGCCGACCTGCTCACCCGCGATCCGGCCGATGACGGCGGCGACCTGACCGGCGAGGAGACCGAGCCGTTCGTGGCGGACCGGGTCGAGGCGGGCCCAGGCCGCTGAGGGCCACCGCCCCGGCCCCGGCGTAACCAGACCGGACGGGCCGGACCCGGCCTGGTAGGGGGCGAACGGTGCGGCACGCATCGGATGAGCGTGCCGGGAGGACAGGAGAACGATGAGGCCCCAGCCCACGCGGGTCCCTTCGGACCGCGTCATGGTCACCGCCCCGCTCCCCGCCCCCGCCCTCACCGCCGGTGTCGCCGCTGCTGGCTGCCCCGGCTCGGCGTCCCCACGGTCGGCGTCCCCACGGTCGGCGTCCCCACGGTCGGCGTCCCCACGGTCGGCGTCCGGGTGGCTGCGGCTGGTCCGCCCGGTGCTGGCGGTCGCCGCGCCGCTGCTGACGGCGCTGTGGCTGGTGCGGTCCTGGTCGACGGTCTGCGACGGCGTCGAGGCGCTGACCGGCGCGCATCCGGTGTGGCTGGTAGGCGCGGCCGTCGTCGCGCAGCTCACCTGGTTCGCCGGCGCGGCCTGCCAGCAGGGCGCCGTCTCCCGGGCGCTACCCGTCCGCCCGCTGCTGGCGGCCCAGGTGGCGGGCAGCGTGGCGAACCACGTCCTGCCCGCCGGTTTCGGGGTGGGCGCGGTGAAAATGCGTTTCCTGCACCGCAACGGCCTCTCGGTGCCCGAGTCGCTGACGGCGGTCGGGCTGGACGCGACCGCCGGGATGACGACCCATGTCGCCGTACTGGCCGCGCTGCTGGCCGGCGGGTTCCTGCCGGTGGAGACCTCCCGCCTGCCCGGTCCTGCCGCGGTCGCCGCCACCCTGGCCGTGGTGGTGGCGGTGGTGCTGACCGCGGTCCTGCTCGCCCGGCTGGTGCCGACCGCCCGGCGGTGGTCGGCCCGGGGACGGGCCGGGTTCGCCTGCCAGCTCCGCTCGTTGCGCACCACGTTGCGTTCGCCCGGCCGGGCGGCGCTGCTGTGGGGCGGTTCCGCGGCGATCCCGATGCTGCACGCGGCGACGCTGTGGGCGATCGTGCATGCGCTGCACCTGCCGCTCGGAATCGGCGCGGTGTTCACGCTGTACTACGCGGCGAGCGCCGCGTCCGCGCTGGTGCCCTCCCCCGGCGGCTTCGGCTCCCTCGACGCGGCCCTGACCGCGGCGATCATCGCTGCCGGGCAGTCCCCGGCGATCGCGCTGGCGACGGTGCTGGGCTACCGGCTGGTCACCGTCTGGCTGCCGATGGCGCCCTCGGCGTGCGTCCTCGCCGTGATGGTCCGCCGCGGCTACCTCTGACCGTCCGGACGTCCGACCAGCGGACCCCCACCACCCCTCGGTGGGCTGATGGTCGCGGCCGCGGCCGATCAGACGGCCGCCGGGCGGTACAGGCGGGCGTAGGCGCCATCGTCGGCGAGCAGGTCGTGGTGGGTGCCGTCCTCGACGACCTGGCCGTGGTCGAGGACGTAGATGCGGTCGGCGTCGATCACCGTGGAGAGCCGGTGCGCGATCACCAGGCAGGTACGGCCGACCGCGAGCCGGTCCAGCGCGGCCCGCACGGCGGCCTCGGAGACGGTGTCCAGCGCGGAGGTCGCCTCGTCGAGGACGAGCACCCGCGGCGACTGCAGCAGCACCCGGGCGATTGCCAACCGCTGCCGCTCGCCGCCGGAGAGCCGGTAGCCGCGCGCCCCGACCCGCGTCGCCAGCCCCTCCGGGAGCCGTTCCAGCAGGTCGGAAAGGTGCGCGGCGTCGAGAGCGGCGAGCAGCTCGTCGTCGGTGGCGTCCAGGCGCCCGTAGCGCAGGTTCGCGGCGATCGTGTCGTGGAACAGGTGCGGGTCCTGCGGGACCACGCCGACGTCGGCGTGCAGCCGGGCCGGCGCGATGTCGTCGATCGGCACGCCGTCGAGCAGGACACGGCCTCGCTGCGGCCGGTGCACGCCGCTGGCCAGGTAGGCGATGGTCGTCTTGCCGGCGCCGCTGGCGCCGACGACGGCCGTCGTCGTCCCCGCCGCGACCCGCAGCGTGACCCCGCGCAGATCCCAGACCTCGCCGTCGTCCGTGCCGGGCGGCACCGCGTCGGGCGCCGCCTGCTCGTAGGCGAACCAGACGTCGTCGAGCACGAGGTCGAGCGCCGATCCGGCCGCCACGCCGCCCCGAGTGGCCGGCTCGGCC